>DATGFK010000435.1:0-3603 GCA_035309185.1 Aggregatilineales bacterium | reverse complement strand
ACTGCTGGCGTGCATCACTGCGTGCATCACGGTTGAACAGCAGCCACACGTGTACCGCTAACAGCGCCAGACCGACAAAATAATGCGTGTACAACCCGATAGAGGCCGTCACGACGTACAACAGCCAGCCGTAGCGCTTGCCCTGAAGCATCGCAAGCAGGCCGAACACCGCCCAGGCGCCCAGCGCAATGCTGAAGGCATAGTAATTGCGCGCTTCCTGCGCATAGACAATTTGCAGTGGCGACAGCGCGCCAAGCAGCAACGCGAAAGCGCCCGTTTGCTCGTTAAAGAGGAGTCGGCCCAGGTGGTAAAAAGCCGGGAGGGCCAGCATGGCCGCAAACGCGGACAATAGACGCAGTGATACTTCGCTGTCACCCGCAACGTGCGTCCACAGGTACAGCATAACAAAATGCCCCGGCGGTTGGGTATCGCCTACAGTCCTGTTCAGCGCGATGTCGAGCAGGTTGCTATGGGCTACCACGTCCCGTGAAAAGGCTTCGTCAAACCACAGGCTGTTCTTGCCAATAGCCCACACGCGCAGCCAGCAGCCGACGACGAGGAGGGCCAGCAGAATAAATTGCGTACGTCGTACAGTCATCGGATGTCGGTGTCCAGCATGGTGGAGAGGATGATATTCGTCGGTGGCAGGTACACCTGTGGCAAAAAGTACCGCTGCAAGCCAACTGCCCAATACTGGGCATACGCAATCGCCGAAATACGGTTGTCGTCACTATTCTCGTTCTGCGACACAAGGTCGCGGGCAAGGCGCAGCGCCGCATCTGCCGATTCCTGGTCGCCGTCAAATTCGGCCAGG
Source organism: Aggregatilineales bacterium (assembly GCA_035309185.1). Classification (GTDB taxonomy): domain Bacteria; phylum Chloroflexota; class Anaerolineae; order Aggregatilineales; family UBA2796; genus DATGFK01. The sequence continues at coordinate 2,789 of DATGFK010000435.1, read as the reverse complement.
CGGGAGATTCCCAGTTGTACCCACGGTTCATATTGCCAGTTTGCAGAAAGGTGCCTGGCAAGGTTCAGATGCGCAAGCGCGCTGGCTCGGTCACGCCCTCGCAGTGCGATGACTTCAGCAATCACCTGATAATCCGGCGTGTGTTGGTCGGCTGGTGACGCTTTATTCAGTGCGCCCTGCGCCCCCGCTGCATCGCCCTGCTTCAGTAGATTGACTGCACTGGCCTCCGCAGAAATATTGTTGTCGGCCACGGCCAAAACGCTTTTTCGCAGCGCCGTCTGCTGCCATATCGGATCGATCCCGGCATCTGGCGACAGCGAGAGCGCTCTGGTGTAGGCCTGTCGCGCTGCATCGTGATCGGTGACTGCCGTCTGCGACTGGCTGTCCTGGCTTTCCTCCATATCGCCTCGCTTCTCGTAGGCCAGGCCCAGGTTGAGCTGAGTAATGGCGTCATCTGGCGCGAGCGTCGCTGCACGCTGAATCGCGCTGACTGCCTGATCGATCTGCCCGGTCTGGCTGTATAGCGTGCCCAGGTTTGTCCAGGCTGGTGAGTAATCGGGTTCAGTTGCCAGGAATCTTGTGTAATCCGCAATCGCCTTGCGGGTGGCGTCACCGTTGCCAGTCTGGGCTGTATCACCAAAGAAGAATCCCCGGTACAGGTAATAGATTGGCATAGCCGGGTCAGCATCAATCGCACTTTGCATCCTGACCGTCGCAGTCAGGGGATCGCCCCCCTGCGCGCCATAACGCAGGGCCGCAACATAAGTTGCGTAAGATGTGGTGTTCCAGAATCCAACGCCGAGCAGGACAATCCACATCGCTGCAACGCCCGCCAGGATCACGCGACCGCGCGCAGGTGAGACGAGCACAGGTTTCAGGGGTGCAACGGCCAGCGCCAGGCAGATCATGCAGCACAGGACGAGCAAGGGAGAACCAGTGGTGGGAGAGTCGAGAAGGTGGTGGACGCTGAAAGCTGCACTTCCGCCAATAGCACCTGCCAGCAGCAAACGCTCACGTTGTGTCGCCGCGCGCCAATTCCGGCGCATGGCGATGAAGATAAGTGCCAAAGTCAGCAGTAGCACCACCAGCCCTGGCAAGCCAAGCTCTGCTGCCACATTGATCGGCAAATCGTGGACAGTTGCATGAGGGACGAGGGGGGGCGTAGAAGCAAAATGCAGCAGCCCACGCCCTGCCGTGAACAGCCCCCAACCGGTCAGAGGCTTTTGTGCCAGCATCTTCAGCCCCACGTCAAACAAGTATGTCCGTAATTCTACTGTACGCCCTGGTTCGCTCAGGGAGCGAAGGATGACGACGGAAAATAGTGCAACCACAAGCACTACAACTGTCACGCTCACGCCAACGAATGTCTTGATCGCCCCATTCTGACTGGCCCACCAGGATCGTAAACGTGAAGGAGTCAGCAGGTCGGCACGGGCCAACAACAGCACTCCAAAGACACACAACCCGACGCCTGCGCCGATCCAGGCTCCCCGGCTATCACTGATGATGAGCAAAAGTGCGGCTAACACTACGTAGACGGCTAGGGCGATCCGCGCCGTGCGAGAGCGTACCAGAAGCAGTTGACTGAGGCATAGCGGTAGCAGTACCGCCAGGAATCCACCCAGGAAATTGGGGTTGTCAATGTTGGCATCTACGCGCGGTACTTCAAAGCGCGGCGCAGTGCCCGATGCAATGCCATTCAGCCAGGTTGAAAACCACCAGACGACCTGATCGTAGCCGATGACCAGCACCACCAGACCGGCTAGAATCACAGCCGCGATCAAGGCCTGGCGCATGGTTGGCCGGTTTGCAAGGCAATCCTGCAAAATCAACCAGATTCCGATATAGGCTAGCGCGAACCATAGGCCGATCACACTACGCCGCCACACGTCGAGGTTCGTGGCGATGGAAAAGACGAACACGACCACCCACAATAGGATTGCGATGTCAACCGGGTTCTGATGCCATTTCCAACCCTGCCGCCAGCGCACAATGAGCCAGATCAAGGCCAGGAAAGCCAGAAAGCCCATCGTCATAAAGCGATACGGTGGCGTTAGCAGGCCGGTGCTCGTTGCTCCGCCAAGCACTGCGTAGATGACAACAATAGCCAGTAGTGCGCGACCTAAAGGCCTAAACAGGTTGTTCGTTCGTCTCATTGAATTTCCGTGGCGAATGTCCGCTCAGGTTCCCTGGAGGGCCAACATCTTGCCTGCCGTACGCAAAAGAATGAGCAGATCGAGCGTCAGGGATTGATGGCGAATGTAATAAAGATCGTATTGTAGCTTGATAAGCGCATCTTCTCGGCTGCTGCCATAGCGGTACTTCACCTGCGCCCAGCCGGTCACGCCGGGTTTGACTGCCAATCGCGTCCGGTAGAACGGGATTTGTTGTGTCAGTTGATCCACGAAAAAGGGACGTTCGGGACGCGGGCCGATCATACTCATTTCGCCGTGCAGCACGTTGAGCAGTTGTGGAACTTCGTCCAGGCGCGTTCTTCGCAAGATGCGGCCTATCTTCGTTACCCGTGGATCATTTTGTTGCGCCCATTGCGGGCCGACCTGCGCTTCCGCGTCGGGGATCATTGAGCGCAGTTTCATAATCTTGAAGAGTCGCCCGCCCCGCCCCACGCGCTCTTGCACATAAAAGAGTGGGCCAGGATTGTCCAGGGTCATGATGACAGCCAGGAAAGGCAGCATAATAGCGAAGATTGCCAGCCCCACAAGGGCCAAGATCACGTCCAGTCCCCGTTTGAGTGGCCCGTAAAGGTTAAAGATGGATCGACCTTCCAG
>DATGFK010000434.1:0-2961 GCA_035309185.1 Aggregatilineales bacterium | reverse complement strand
CCGCTGTGGATGCGCCGTGCCGGGCTTGAATGGCTGCATCGCCTGATCCGTCAGCCCTGGCGCGCACGGCGGATGCTGCGTCTGCCGCTGTTTGTCCTGGCAGTTCTACGGCGCGGATTGCGTGGGCCGGTTGCCTTCGTCGGCCCCAATCACACGGGAGTATTCACTTGATGCCAAATCGTCTTGCCGCGCTGATCCCCACGTTGGCTGGACATAAGATCCTGGTCGTCGGCGATGTAATCCTCGACGAATATATCATTGGCTGGGCAAGACGTATGAGTCGGGAAGCGCCGATCCCGGTCCTGGAGTTCGAGCGCGAGGAACACATTCCGGGCGGGGCAGCTAACCCCGCCATGAACGTCGCCGCGCTGGGCAGCCAGGCTCTTCAGGTGGGCGTGATCGGAAATGATGGCGACGGCGAAAGGCTGCGCCGTATTTTGCACGATCAAGGCGTTGACGCCTCCGGGTTGGTTATTGATTCCGCGCGTCCCACGACGAAGAAAACGCGAATCATGGCGCACATGGGCCTGCGCTTCCCACAGCAAGTCGCCCGCATTGATCGCCTGTATCGGCAGGCTGTGGACGGCGAAGTTGAGAAAAAGATTGTCGAATCTATCGCGACGCTGGCGGCTGAATCCGAAGCGATTATGGTTTCGGACTATCTCACCGGATTGGTGACGCTGAATGTGATTGCCGCCGTGCGCGAGGCTGCCGCGCGGCATAACATCCTGACCACTGCCGATGCGCAGGGCGAACTGGACAAATATTCCGAGTTTGACTTCGTGAAATGTAATGCCGACGAAGCCTCACGTTACATCGGGAGGCCGCTCACGGGCGATGATGATTTCGCTGCAACTGGCGATTCGATTCTGGACAGGCTCAAATTGCGGCGGGGATTGCTCATTACTCGCGGCCCGGAAGGACTCACAATGCTCGAACCACGCGGTCAGGCACTGCATCTCCCGGCCATGCACGTGGAAGACGTGTACGATACCGTCGGAGCGGGCGATACCGTCCTGGCAGTGATGACCCTGGCCCTGACAGCGAGCATCACAAATAACGATGCGGCAACCCTCGCGAACCTGGCGGCAGGCATCGTCGTGCGCAAGGTTGGGAACTATGCACCCACCCCCACAGAGCTATTAGCAGCCCTCAATGAGGGTTAGCGGACGGCTCTGAATTGGCTTGCTGCTACCAAAACACGTAATGATGCGCCTGTCTTGCCAGGGCAGACCGGGCTGGCTATACTCTCCCATCAGGATTTGTGATCGGACCTTCTCCAACCAAACCCCAGGAGCGTAGCGATTTTGATGCGATTTCTATCCCGCGCAGGGCTGGCACTCTTCGGCGGATGCGCGGTATTGGTTTTGAGCGCCTGCGCAAGCGCACAACCTACTCAGTCACCAACGCTGGCGGAATCGCCGGTGTCGGCGGCGGGCGCAGCGACGACTGTGCCCAATACAACGGTCACGCCCACCCAGGAACCCCTGGCGGCGAGCGTGAATGGACAGCGCATCACGTTAGCGGCCTTAAACAAGGAAGTGGCCCGTCAGCTTGACGGCATCCGTGCCGTGGGCGACCCTATCCCTGCCGATATGAACGCTGAACGGGACACCGTCCTCAACACTTTGATCGATCAAGACTTGATCGAACAGGCAGCCGCTATCCAGAAAATAACCGTGAGCGACGCCGACATTGACGGGGAAATTCAGCAAGACATCGCTGCCGCAGGTGGTAAAGATAAATGGACGGCCTGGCTCTCGGCTAACCAGTTAACCGAGGCGGAGAACCGCGACCGCATCCGCTCCGCTCTGATTACCAACAAAATGCGAGATATTGTCGTCGGCGGGATCGGCAATACAGCAGAAGAAGTTCATGCGCGGCACATCCTGGTCGCCAGCGAAGCGACAGCCAACGATGTGTTGAACAAGCTCAAAGGCGGGGTGGACTTCGCAGCGCTGGCCGCGCAATATTCGCTGGACACGTCAACCCGCCAGACCGGCGGCGACCTGGGCTGGTTCGCGCGTGGCGAACTGCTGGAGCCTGCTGTCGAGGATGCAGCCTTTTCGCTGCAAGCCAATCAGACCGGCGGCCCCGTCAAAAGCAAATTAGGCTATCATATTGTCCAGACTCTAGAGCGGGTTAAAGATCGGCCTATTAGCCCGGAAACCCGCTATAAATTGGAACAAAACGCTTTTGCCCTGTGGCTGCAAAGCCTGGAAAAGAATGCCAAGATTGAGAAATATCCGGGCGGATCGACAAGCTAGGGGCACTCAGGTACTTTTTCGACGTTAGAGCCAGGATCACCTTCCGGCGTGCGTAGCCGAGACTCTGCCAACGGGGGAATTTATGAATCGTTCCAATAGTGGCGTGTTTGATACGATAACCGCTATCTTCGCATTTTTGACAGTAGTGGTTTGCTTGTTTTCGGTCTTGTTGCTGACGGGCACCATCCAGCCGCCGCTGGCTCTCAGGCGCGCTACACCGGCCATTCCGACAGTCTTTGCAACTTGGACGATTACGCCGTCGCCGACTGTTACCCTGACGCCGCTTATGACAGACACACCGGCGCCGACTATTACGCCGCTGCCCACGCTGACCGAGACGCCAACCCTTACGCCCAGTATGACCAGTACGGCGACCAGCACATCAACGGCAACCAGCACGGGGTCGAACACCCCGCTGCCCAGCCGAACTCCCACTGCCAGCAAGACGGCCACGCCGACGATCAACCCGTCACTGCCAACTGCAACGCCGCATGGGTTCCCGTTTCGCATTCAGCCCGGCTCACCGTCTTTTACCGCCAACCTGAACACCGCCGTAGGCTGCCAGTTCCAGGGTGTCGGTGGCGAAGTGTTTGACCAGAACAACAATCCACTTCCGGGCGTGACTGTGAACGTTTCGGGCGCGGGCTTCAATCAGAATGCCGTGAGCGGGCCGACCCAATTCAACGGGCCTGCG
>DATGFK010000433.1:0-4072 GCA_035309185.1 Aggregatilineales bacterium | reverse complement strand
GGAATGGATTCTTCGGGGCTACTTATGACCAACTCCTGTTTTTTGCCTCCGTTTGCTGAATCGCCAGGCATTATATAAGCAACACGGTGGCCTTGTGGAGACCAAACCACCTTGAAAATACCTGCGACTGGAGGTGTCGAGATCATTGCAAAATCGGCCAATCGAATGAAAGTTAACTGGCTTTGATTGTTCTGGCTTTGGGTAAATCCAAAGAATTTATCATCTTGAGACCAACCGAGAGGCATTCTGTTAGGGAGGTTGGCTGTATATGTCGTCCAACTCTCACCAAGGTGATGGTAGATAGTTACAGCCGAAGCCCCGTAATCAGTGAAAGCAAGCTCGCTGTTCTCATGCGACCACTCAAAACGACCCGTGAGACCATCAAAAGCCATGAAATGCCCTACTGGAAAGCGCGTAATATTGCCCGTCTTTAGCGAAATAATGACCAGATCGCCTTCCCCTTCGTCTTGTTTCGCTAAATCATCCGATAGAATGAGGTACGCCCTAAACCATCCATCAGCGGATATGGAATCGAGCCAGCGTATATCGGCGTAGTTCGCGAGCCGATGAACAGGCACCACAAGACGTTCACTGGTTTTCCCCGTACGAGGATTGACCAGAATTAGCTTTTGGCTATCGGTTGGGCTTTCAATTTCCAAACAGTAAGAATTCGTAGTGATTGCAGCGCCACGGATGATGTTATGTACGAAGAGAGAAACGCTCACAAGATATAAGATACATAATCCGCAAATGGTACGTCTCATTGCTTACTCGGTGACGACCAGTTCGACAGCTTCAACCTCCCCATTCCGGATACGCCAGGCGCGCACTTCCGGCGGTTCCGGGTTGTCCAGCCCGACGATCAGATAAATGGCGTCCGGCCAGGTCGCTTGCAGAATATCCACTTCCGAGGGGTTGGCTTCGCCGTTGGGATGGGAATGATAGATCGCCACGACTTCGAGGCCAGAACGCTGTAGCGCGATGATGGCATCAACCATCGCCTGTCGTTCCATATCATAGGCCACGTCAGGGGTAAGGGAGGCGTTGGGGATGGGCATTACCTGGAAGGCAACGCCTTCATTTCCGCCGATCAGGCCGCACACTTCGTAAGGATGGCCCTGTTTGGCATACTCGATGACGAGCATGAGAGCGGCGCGATCAATGATGAGGGTGGGTGACGTCGCTGACATAATTAGCCCTACTCTGGAAGCATTCAGGTTAAAGGCGAAAATGTGGCCCTTCTGGCAGGTCAGCCGCCGTACATGTTACACTCGCGTCTGAGAAGAAGGCACGATGATCCCTGAACGAAAAGTCCTATAGTGTACACCGATCCGACTCACAAGTTTCAATTTTGACTGCATTTCAAATTAGCGCCAGGGGAATAGTGTCACAAAAACATATAAAAAATCAGGATGAACCGTGAGTAACACAACCGGAAACCTGCGTGCGGAAATTGTCTCGATTGGTGAGGAATTGCTGTCGGGCGATACCAATATCGTAGATACCAATTCAATCTATATCACCAAACAACTGCGCAGCATCGGACTGCGTGTGCTGTTCAAGACCACTGTTGGCGATAACGAACAACTGATCACCGACGTGCTGAAACTGGCCCTATCCCGCGCCGAGGTGGTAATCACCACGGGAGGGCTTGGCCCGACAGTAGACGACATGACCCGCCAGGCAGTCGCCAATGCGGTTGGGCGCAAGCTCGAATTCCGCCAGGAACTGCTGGACGACATCGCCGCCAAGTTTGCCCGCTTCAACAGCCGCATGAGTGAGAACAACCGTATCCAGGCCATGATTCCCGAAGGCGCCATTGTTGTGGATAACCCGGTTGGCACCGCGCCGTCATTCATCGTGGAGCAGGATGGGCACACCATCGTGAGCCTGCCCGGCGTGCCGCGCGAGATGAAGTTCCTCATGGAAGAGTCGATCATGCCCTACCTGCGCGAGAAAGTGGGCGCGGTGGGCATCATCAAGAACCGCGTGATCCGCACGGCGGGCATTGGCGAGAGCCTGGTGGACGAAAAGGTCGGCGACCTGGAAAAACTCGAAAATCCTGTAGTGGGCCTGGCGGCGCATTCCGGCCAGACGGATATTCGAATCGCTGCCCGCGCTGCTACGGAAGCCGAGGCAGACGTATTAATCGCCGAGGTTGAGGCCGAGGTGCGCAAGCGGCTGGGCAGCTTTATTTTTGGCGTGGATCAGGACTCGCTCGAGTCGGCCTTTGTGACGGCGGCAAAAGGGGCGGGCGCGACGATTGGCGTAGTCGAGGTCGGGACGCAGGGCCTATTCCGCCAGCGAATCCAGGATCACCCGGAAGCTGGCGGGCTGCTGCTGCCGCCTCACGCTGACGGCGACCCTATCATGGCGATACTCGAAGCCTCAGAGAGTGGCCCGGCGCGCTTCAAAGACACGGCAGAACGCGCCGCCAAGGCGATCTTTGCACAGAATAACTGTAAGCTCGCCATTGCGATCATCTCCGATGAGCGAGCCACGGCCATTGCCCTGACCGACGGCGGCGACGTTCGCAGCCGCTCTTATGCCTATGGGGGCATCGCGGCGGGCGGCGCGGAATGGGCCACCGGCTGGGCGATGTCAATGGGCTGGCACATGCTGATCAGCCGTTCGTTGCCTTAAAATTTGCTGATGGCTGATCTACCTTTTTGGGAATTGCTCGCAGCGGCGCAGCAGCGCAATAACTCGACGTTGGCCGTGGGCCTGGCCCCGGCGCTTAACCGCCTGCCTGAGGAGAGCCAGCGCTGGGACGAACCCTTTTTGCCATTTGGCAAAGCCGTAATTGATACCACCCACGATCTCGTGTGCGCCTACGTGTTTCACCTGGGTGCGTACCTTGCGCTTGGCGCGGCGGGCGCGGTGGCCCTGGAACGGACAATGGCTTACGTGCCGTCCGGCATCGTGAAAATCCTGCACGGCCCTTTCGCCAGTGACGAGTACGTAACCGCTGCCTTCGAGGACGGCTTCGGGGCGAACGCGGTGACGCTGTTGCCAGTGAGTAACGAAATGGTTATTGATTACATTATCGATAATAAGCACGGCGCGTTCATCGGGCGATTAGTATCGCTGACCGGAATGCGCGCACGTGCAGGACAAATTGGACTCTATTATGAGAAAGCCCATCTGCCCGGGCGATATTCGATGGTGCTGGTGAAAGAGCCACTTGCATTCTCAATAGAATGGCACACGAACAACATTATCTTCGCTTCGCAAGGTAAAGATTTCCGCAACGCGATGCGCGCAGCCGCGATCAAAGCGCGGACTGCTCCGGCGCCGGAAGCGGGTCATGATGCGTGAGCTTGCCCTCACCTTGAATCCCTCACCCCCGACCCCTCGTCCGCGTACGGGCGAGGGGAGGTCGGGCCGCCAAATTCGATCCGATTCCCCTTCGCCCATTCTTTTGGGAGAAGGGGCAGGGGATGAGGGGAACTAATTCATGCCAACCTCTGACCTGATCCAATCGCTGGCGAGCATCGGCGCTATCCAGTTCGGGCGATTCGAGAGCCGCCAGCAGCCGGGCACTTTCGCACCGATTGCCATCAATCTGCGGATGCTAACCTCCTATCCCGATCTTCTGAAGGCGCTTTCGGCTGAAATCGCGCCGATGGTGGCAAGGCCCGGCATGACTCGTCTGCTGGCAATGCCCTCGGCGCTGCCGCTGGCTACGGCGATCACGCTGTATCGCGGCATTCCTCTGGTCTACCCGTCGCCCGTCGATCCGGGCGTGATCGAGGGCGCCTACGACACCTATGTACCTACTGTTCTGCTCACGGATGTACTGAGCGACGGCACTGCTGAACTCGCCCTGGCAAAACGAGTCTACGGCCTGGGACTGCACGTGAAGGCGGTGGTTTCGGTGATTGACCTGGGCCTCCTGGATCAGGTAGCGGATGGAACGGGTTTGACCTACTCGACGTGGTGTAAGCTGGATGATCGCCTTTCAGAACTCCCCACGTTATCCCCTTCGATGCGCGCTGCCGTTGAGCGTTGGCTGGATGATCAGCGCGAAGAGAATCGTTCTGTTCCGCGATGAATCGTTTGCGGATGGCCC
>DATGFK010000432.1:0-3258 GCA_035309185.1 Aggregatilineales bacterium | reverse complement strand
CCAGATTCTCGCCACATTGCCTCCACCAAAACTCGACCTTGATCCCCTTTCCAATAGAATGTTCTGGGAGAGTTGGCGTGCAGGGGTGAAGGTCAAGCCCACCCTCTTAAGCCATGATTTGCCGCCATTGCGGATGTTGCTCATTCTGGATAATCTGGCCGGTCACAAAACACCTGAATTCGTGTTATGGCTGTTCCACCACGGCATTTTACCGCTCTACACACCCCTGAGCGGCTCCTGGCTGAATATGACCGAGTCCATTCAGCGTATCCTGAAAAGACGCGCACTCGACGCCCAGTATCCCAAAACACCTCAGGAGATTATCGCCTGGCTAGAAGCGACTGCCCGTGGTTGGAATGCGCACCCAACGCCTTTTGTCTGGGCAGGCAAGCGTCAGCAACGTCGTCAGCGCGCTTATGCTCGCCGTCATCCTTTGGGTGGTTCTGCGGCTGCTACCACCCAGTCCATTCCTTACCGTATTCCTTCAGACCAATGGCAATGCGCATAGCGAATGACCCAGTAGTTCAAATGCGATCAACAGCGCTATACTCTGAATAGATCACTGCCCAGTTTAGTCTTTGAACTCGCCTATCGGTTTATAGCCTATCAACGATAAGGCGGCGCGTAAATCAGGCCGCCCTTTGTCCACAAATCATTCAGACCTCGTGGTAAATTAAAAGGCGTTTGCGGGCCTAAGTTGCGATCATATATTTCGCCATAGTTGCCCACTTGCTTAATGATGTTATACGCCCAATTCTTGTCAAAGCCAATCTGTTTGTACAGATCACCTTCCACGCCTAACAAACGACGCGCTTCTGGATTCTTGGCGTTGGTCACCATTTCGTCTACATTCTGGCTGGTAATACCCTGCTCCTCTGCGATGATCGTCGCGTATACAGACCATCGTACCACGTTACCCCACTGTGCATCCCCCTCTTTATAGAAAGGCGTCAGAGGTTCTTTGCTCAGATTTTTGTCGAAAAGGATGTACGCTGATGGGTTTCTGTGGAGGGCACGGTCACTAACCAATTGTGATCGATCACTGGTTAGCGCATCGCATTGGTTGTTGTAGAAAGCATCGGCAACCTGTGATTCGTCATCGAAGGTCACCAGCTTGAAAGGCTTATCAATAGCTGCCATTGCGTCGGTAATATTCTGTTCTGTCGTTGTCCCTTTGATGGAACAAATGGTTGCGCCCTTCAAATCTTCAAGCTTTGTAAGTTTATCGGCAACCCGTGTCATGACGGTTTGACCATCATAAAAGGTCGTTGGGCCAAAATCTGCACCTTGTTCGGTATCTCGATCAAAGGTGAATGTGGTGTTCTCGATAAAAATGTCGATCTTGTTCTCTTGCATCACAATGAACCGGTCAGCAGGGGCAACTAGCTGGAAATCCACTGCATCGGCATTGCCCAAGATTGCCGCTGCGATTACGCGGCAAAAATCCACATCGAAGCCACTGATCTTTTTGGTATTGGGGTCGATATAGCCAAATCCCGGCAATTTGCCGTTGTATCCACAGACCAGTTTTCCCCGCGCAATTACTCTTGCTAATACACCCCCATCTTGCGCCTGAACCCTCGCGGAAAGGCCAAGCAGAACGACACTAAAAATTAGTAACAATAGTGCGATTTTTCGCATGATATTTATTTACCCCTTGAGATGGACTTTGAACTGTTCTGTAGGATGACCCATCATCTTCAATATTATGCACTGTGGTTCCTAGTTTACAAGGATATTGGTGAAGGCCAATGGCAACGCTATCTTTGAGCTTTTCGCTCTGGCGTTCGCCAGCAGTGTCAAAAGTGACGACGAGCCAAACTTTTTTGACCCGGTATTGCGCAATCAGCAAGCGGATAAGCCGCGAGGCCGTCAGCCCCACCGTTATGAAGGCCTGATTCGAAATCCGGCGGAATCCTTATACGGTTTATTCCACGCCGAGATAGGCTTTCTGCACCATCTCGTTTTGCTGCAACGCGGCAGCGGTGTCGGTCAGGACGATCTCGCCGGTCTGCACGACGTAGCCGCGATCCGCGACGCCCAGCGCCAGCCGGGCATTCTGCTCGACTAGCAGGATCGTCGTGCCCTTCTCGTGCAGGTCTTTAATGATGTCGAAGATGCTTTCCACCAGCACGGGCGCGAGTCCCATTGAGGGTTCGTCCAGCAGCAAAATACGCGGCTCCTGGATGATCCCACGTGCCATCGCCAGCATCTGCTGTTCGCCGCCGGAGAGCGTACCGCCCATCTGCGTCAGGCGTTCCTTGAGGCGCGGAAAGACCGTGCAGCAGAACTCGATGCGCTGATCGAGTTTCGGCGTGGGCAGGTGATAGCCACCCATTTCGAGGTTTTCGCGCACAGTCAGGCGCGGGAAGATACGACGGCCTTCCGGCACGTGCCCCACGCCGAGCTGCGAGATCTCGTGCGGCGGCACCTGATTGAGTACCTTGCCGCTCAGGCTAACCGTCCCCGTGCGCGGGCGCGCCAATCCGCTGATCGTGCGAAGCGTGGTGCTTTTGCCCGCGCCGTTAGCGCCGATCAGCGTGACGACCTCGCCCTTGTTGACCATAAGTGAGACGCCTTTGAGGGCGTGAATGTGGCCGTAGTACGTATGGACGTTGTCCAGTTCAAGCAGGGCTGTATGGTTCGTGGTACTTACAGTATGCCTGCTTCCGTTCCTGTTCATGGTGTTTTTGTTGCTCATGTTATGCTGCGGCCCCCGGCTTGACTGTTCCTTCGTGTTCAGCCCCTTCGACGCTGCCGCGTCCCAGATAAGCTTCGATCACATGCGGATTGCGGCGAATATCGTCCGGCGACCCTTCCGCGATCTTTTGCCCGTGATCCAGCACGGTGATGCGCTCCGAGATGTTCATGATCACCCGCATGTCGTGTTCGATCAACAGGACCGTCACGCCGAGTTCGTCGCGCACGCGCCGGAAGAGGGATGTTGCCTCGCTGGTTTCCTGGGGATTCATGCCCGCTGTGGGTTCATCCAGCAGCACCAGCTTTGGATCGCTGGCCAGCGCCCGCGCGATCTCCAGGCGGCGCTGGTCGCCGTAGGGCAGGTTGCGCGAGATCTCGTTACGTTTATCGCTCAATCCCACGAATTCAAGCATCTGTTCGGCTTTGCGCCGCACCTTAACTTCCTGCTCCGTAAAGCGCGGCATGTGCAGGATCGCGTCAAACAGATTGATGCGCAGGCGCGAATGCATCCCGACCATGATATTTTCGATGACGGTCATGTTGTTGAACAGGCGGATA
>DATGFK010000431.1:0-3210 GCA_035309185.1 Aggregatilineales bacterium | reverse complement strand
CACGTCATAGAAACGTGGGATCAGGCTGACAATGCTGGTCTTGCCGCCGCCCGTCGGCCCAACGAGACCGATCACCTGGTTCGGCGCAGTCTCAAAGCTGATGTGAGAGAGAGCATCAGGCCGATCCTCGCGGTAACGCAGGCTCACGTCCTCGAAGCGAACATGGCCCTCAATGCGAGGCAGCGGCTTCGCATCGGCGCGGTCATGCAAAGCCAGCGGCTCGTCAATAATCTCGAACACCCGCCGCGCACTGCTGATCGCGCTGGCAAGCTGCTGCACGACGAAGCCCAGGCGTTGTACGGGGAGCGCCAACAGCAAAATATAGCCATTAAGTGCCACGATTGTCCCGATAGAGAGCTGATGACCGATGACCTCTGGGCCGCCCTGCCACAGCATCAAGGCTATACACACGGCGACGAGGAACGTCATGGCAGGAAAATATGTACTCCACGTTTCTGTGAAATGAGTCTGATTGAAGTAGAGTTGCTCGTTGATCTGTGCCCAGTGCCGGGATTCGGCTTCCTGCCGGTTAAATGCGCGCACCACCTGGATGCCGATAGCATTTTCTTCAAGCATGTTGCTCAGCCCGGACATATCGTCCATGATGGCACGCCAGTTGATGAGTTGCAGGATTCCCATGCGTATTGCAAGCAACATAATCAAGGGAATGGGCAGCAGCGCAACCAGGGTCAGGGATGGGCTGAGCAGGAGCATTGCCACCATGACGCCTGTGATCAGGATCACCACATTGAAGCCGTCCACCATACCCTGGGCGATAAAGGTGCGGATCGTCTCAATATCAGTGATCGCCCGCGTGATGATTTGTCCCATCTGGAAGCGATCATGATAACTGAAAGGTAAGTGCTGAACGTGATCGTAGAAATCGTTGCGTATATCGTAAGCTACGCGATGGCTGAGTCGTTCGCCGAAGAAGCGCTGTCCAAAAGCAACAGCCGCGCGCAGCAGACTGAGACCAAACAGCAGGATCGCTGCCTGGAAGATGAGTTGTGGGCGTGGGCTGATGACCTGCAACCCATCAGCCATGAAGCGTGGGGAAAAGATGGCCTGCGGCCAGGACAGGGGCAATCCCTGATCAATGACGCCCCGGAGAATCTGGGGGACGGCCAGCGAGAATAACGTAGCCAACGTCAGGCTGATGGCTGCCAGCAGAGTCAATTGCCAATGCCGCCGCAGATACGCCATCGCCCTGAGAACATCAAGCATCGCGTATGGTCCTCTGCTAAAGGGAAAGCCATTATATCATGCTATCGCAGCGCTGTACGCCCCCAGCAACTATAAATACTTCTCTATCATACGGCTAGTAGATCAAAATCTGCGGTGATGACAGCTCAGATAATCACGTGGTCACGCAGGTTCTACGAATGACTCAGTATGCATCACGCTGATCGGCGCTTCGTGCTGCTGATCGTAGCGCGCTTGAGCCGCAATCACGGTTTCGATATGAGACTCGGCCCAATTGCGGAGGGCAGCTAACGGCTCGATCAGCGTTTCTCCTAATGGCGTCAGCGCATACTCGACCCGGGGTGGCACTTCAGGATAGATTGTACGTGTCAGTAAACCATCACGCTCCAGGCTGCGCAGCGTTTGTGTCAACACTTTCTGCGAGATGCCGGTAATCATTCGCTGTAATTCGCTAAAGCGGCGCGGAGTGCCCTGCAAAAAAACGATCACCAGCACGGTGTACTTGTCGGCAATCCGATCCAACGTCTGGCGAGTCGGGCAGTTTTTGTCATAAACATTACGTATTTTGATGATAGTTTCCATCAGGTAACTAACCCTCCACAAAAGTGCCTACTTGCCTTTTGATACCATCGACATTATCGTAATACGCAGTCGTCGTAAACACAAACCAGGATGTCGTTCCATGAAATTATCCAGAGAAAGAGGTAATTAGTGACCACTCATACCATTAACCTGTCCACCAATGAGCAGGTTGATATTTCAGTTGACGAATTCGGCAGCGGCCAACCATTTGTGCTGCTGCATGGCGGCGCTGGCGCTCAGTCCGTGACCGGATATGCCCAACGGCTTGCCGCCAGCGGAAATGCGCATGTCTTTGTCCCGATTCATCCTGGTTTCGGTGGCACCACCCGCCCCGACTGGCTCAACAGCGTGCGTCTACTTGCCCAAACCTATGTTGCGCTCATTGAGCAGCTTGATCTGCATGACGTGACCGTCGTGGGCAGTTCTATCGGCGGCTGGATCGCAGCCGAGATGGCTCTGTGCAATAGCACTCGTATCGGCAAACTGATTCTGGTGGATGCCGCCGGTGTCGAGGTTGAGGGTCAGTCCGTTGTGGACATCTTTCCACTGACGCTAGATGAGGTTATGCAGCGCAGTTACCATAACCCAGCGCCTTTCCGCCCTGATCCGTCCACGATGACCGATGCGGTGAAGCGCATCATGGCGGCAAATCGTCAGGCCCTCGCCGTTTACGGTGGACAACCTTCGATGGCCGATCCCACATTACTTAAGAGGCTTGAAGCAATTAGCGTGCCAACTTTAGTTCTGTGGGGCGACAGTGACCGCATTGTTACCCCTGACTACGGACGCGCCTACGCCGCTGCTATCCCTGGCTCCAGGTTCCAGGTACTGCCCAAGACCGGCCATCTTCCCCAGATTGAAACCCCTGACCAGTTTGACAGCGCCGTCAGGAACTTCATCAACGTCAAGACAGCTACCCATTAGGCTTTGCCAATCACTCCGCGTTGAAGCGGCAGGTCATTGAATACTCTCCCAAACGTCATGAATGAGCGTCCAACGCCGCGATCCAAACTTCCCGGACGCTCACCCCATGTTCAGCAGCCCGCGCAATGCAATCGTCATGCTCCGGCGCCATCCTTGCGGAGCCGTCAGGCAGCGTGGCGATCTTGACGCGAACCGGGCCAAAGGGCGTCTGCACCGTCTCGATGTGGCGAGCCAGCGAGTAGCGGGATACCGTCTGTTCGCGCACACCGAGCGTGGTCGTGTGGCGGAACAACAGGTCCCTCAAAGCCTGAGTATTCGGCGGCTTGCACAGCACTTCAACGACGGTGGCTGGGCGTCCCTTCTTCATCTGAATGGGTGTCAACCACACGTCCAGGGCATTTGCCTCGAACAGCGACTGCATGAGCGGCGTGTACCACTGCGGATTCATATCGTCCAGGTTGCAGGAGAGGATGGTCAGGGGTTCGACTGTGAGACCTGTTG
>DATGFK010000430.1:0-2619 GCA_035309185.1 Aggregatilineales bacterium | reverse complement strand
GCCTGGAAATGCCAATCCTTACCCGAAGCCGTGATCGCCTGGCGACCATCCTGGAATGCCGCCAGAACCGTCGAGCCATTTGCGGCAACTTGAGGCTTATCTGGCACAATGATCGGACGATAGGCTGCGTTGTCGAGGCTTTGCCATGCCAGCGTATTGTTCAGGCCAACTTTGTCAAAAACTGTTGTTGAAGTTCCCGCCGCGATATTCCATAAGGCTGCGGAATCGGTATAGTCGTTTTTGCTCAAAAGTTGCTGGCTATCTGGACTCCAGGACAAGAAATGCACCCAGCCGGTGCTGTGCAGCGTTTTCTGCGGCCTACCATAAAGCGGCTTCGGCAGTGGCGGCGCAAGATATGCGGCCTTTACCTGGGATGGCAGCCAGTTGAACGTGTTTGCGGAGGGATCGGCGCTAAAACTAAGGTCACTGCGGAGTTCCCCATCCGCCCGCATGACGCCGAGATCGCGCAGGAAGGCACCGCCTGCGATAAGCGCATCTGTACGGATCAGCACCCACTGCTTGTCAGGACTCCAGGTCATTTCGCCACTGCTGCCACTTTTGGCTCCGCCCGCCGTTGCCGCCGGGCGAAAGTGATGGTAGGTATTCGTTTGCGCATCATAGATGATCGGCCCTTTGTCCACGTAGGCCAGGTAGCGCTCGTCTGAGCTCAGGCTGAACTGATAGAGTTGGCTGTTGACCTGGAATTGACGATGATCTCCAGTTTCGAGGTCGTCGATATGAACCACTGCACTGCTTGCTGGGTGCCCCATAGCATCCGTTTCGGCACTGTTGTCAGCGAGGGCCAGGCGTCCACCGTCCAGCCATTGCATCGCAGGCAGGCCAGGGTTTCCTGGAAAATAGGTTGTGGGAAAGTTTCCTCGCAATTCGGTCAGTTTTGACTCTGGCGCGCTCAGGTTTAGTTCATAGAGTGTATTGTTGCCAGCCAGCAGCCCGTGGCGGCTGTCCGGCGACCACGCCAGCGGCGTTGCCCTCACGTCGTCTGCTGCTGCAAAGGTAGGCAAGATCACCTGCAACTGGCCCGAATCTACGCTCAGGAGCCGGATGTCGGTTCCGAACAGCAAACCGTAACGCCCATCGGGACTCCATTGCAGGCTGACCGTCTGTTTGGGGCCAGGGTCGGGCAGGCTGCCGATAGCGCGGCTGGCGCCGCTTACCACGTTTTCAATGACCAGCGTTGTCCCCTTCAGGTAGGCGACGTTGCCCGTGGCAGAAACAGAGGCAGGATGTTGCTCATCAAGACTGGTGATGTCGGACAGCAACCTGTCGAATGGTCGCGTGAGGGTTTTTCCGTGTGTATCGCTCACAAAAAAGGTAGTTTTCCAGCCAAACTCTCCCACGCGATCCGTTCCGAATTCGACAATCGCATGTTCATCGTCTGTCCAGTGCAGCGCGGGCATATTCTCGGCTTCCAGATCGAAGCCCGTATTGAGGTGCGCATTGAAGGCAGCAATGCTGACATTCCGCTCCGGATCGATCAGTTCGATCCGCAGCGCCCCAAAATTCCTGCCCAGGAATGGCTGATCCGCCAGCAATAACAGGTCGTCCTGCGGCGCCCAGGCCAGTTGCCCCTCTGTGAAATCGTCCAGCAGGGTCACCCGACGCTGGCCGTCGGCGCGGATCGCGTAGGGCTTGAAATAACCGTTGTGGTAGGGGCCTGATTCCGCCGCAGTCCAGGCGAACCACCGGCCCGACGGCGACCAGCCCGGACCGGCAATCGCATAGCCCACGTGCGAGGACATCAGCCCATCGCCCAGAATACGTAGATCGCTGCCATCCGCCCGTTCGACGACGAAGGAAGATGACTTATAGTCAAAGTAGTAAAGATAGGGGACATCCTGGCCCTGGGCATGGGCTGGAACGTTCGCCGCCAACGCCGCCATGACGCCCAGCGTGAGCAAGACTCGTCGTAGCATCATGCACCCTCTCGATCCGCACCTATCTTGATTTTATGCGAAGTGCCGGAGATGTAAACCGGCGGATTCCCGTTGCCTTGCCGGTGTTTTTTCCAAAAGGCAACAGGAGTATGCTGAAAAGGGCTAATTTGCCGATCCTGGAATGCAGCAGGAGGATCGTGAATGCGACCCTTGATCGCCATTTGGGGATTACTCGCTGTGGGGCTGCTGAGTCTCAACCTGCGAGCCTCAGCACAGACCACAAGCGCCATTGGATGCACAGAAAGCGCCCTGCGTGCAGCAATTCAGGCTGGAGGACCCATCGAACTCCGTCAAAATTGCACGTATCGCCTGAGCATGAACCTGCCGACCATCAGTAGCGATACGGTGCTTCATGGCAACGGCGCGACCATCGACGGCGGGCATCTCTATCGCCTCCTGTCCACTTTTGGAAAGCTGAGTTTGAGCGTTGACCACCTCACGCTGCAAAATGGCTATTACGGAGAAGGCGCGGCCATTTTTTTGCCAGAAGGAGACCTGGTCGTCTCGGATTGCATCTTCAACGGAAACCATGCAATCTTTGGCGGTGGCGGCGCAATATGGGTCAAGGCAGGCAAACTGGCGATCCAGGGGAGCAGTTTTTCAGGAAACAGCGCCGTCTGGGGCGGCGCTGTTTACGCGGACAGCGGCACAGTCTCCATTTCAG
>DATGFK010000429.1:0-3599 GCA_035309185.1 Aggregatilineales bacterium | reverse complement strand
CAGGACGGTCATGGTCGCTGGCGTATAGTGCTTCGTATCGTGCGGATGGATTCCTGCCGTAGCATATAAAGTGCCAGGGGACTTTTCGGCAAACGTTGCTGCCTCCTGACTGCTTCGCTCCGACGTTCCGGTGATGATGAGCCTGGTGACTCCTGCCGCCTGTGCGCGAGCCAACACCTCGCGGCGATCCGCATTAAATGATCGATGCATCAGGTTGATCCCGATGTCTACAAGTTGTAGTCCCATTGAAGAGTTCCCTTCTAATGCTCAAGATTGGTCGAGCAGCGTCAATAGGGTCGTTATGCTCGTTTTAAGAAATTCCCAGCGCAGGCGTTTGAACAGCCTGGGCTACAAGAGAGTCTGTACTCGTGGCCTGTCCGGGAGGGCCACGCACTGAAGTACAGGCTCGTGGCTCACACCAAAGCGTAAAGCGACGAAAGACACGCCGGATAGGGCCTGTCAACGGTTCTGTGCAGGCCGCCGTTAATCCTAACTGCCCGTCGGTCTCAAAGAAGCATGCCGTCTGAATACCCGCCAGCTCTGCGTCTTCAAGAGCAGTGTGCAGGTCACTCAAGGTCGCAACCCCTAGCACGACGAGGTTACAAGCTTCTTGAGGCCACTCAAACCTTCGGCCCGCTTCGAGGCACGCATGTCCGACCTGAACGATTTGCTGCGCCAGCAGAATGTCAGTTCGGACCAGCACATAGGCGTAAGCGACAGGTGGCTAATGCTCAGGCATGACTGTTCCTGTCATCTGTCGTCCCTTCCTAAAACCGGCGCAACCAGACTATACGCCTCAAAAGGGAAGCGCCTTGCAGCGAACTGATCGGGCTGGAAATGATAAACGTTTTGGAATGGAACAATTTGTCGAATGTGCTGAAGCATCGTGAGCGTCACAAGGCCGTCAAAGGGCGCGAGAAGTTCTGCCTCCGCTGACGGTTTATGTAAAGCTGCCACAGCCCGAAATAGCATCCATCCCTGAAAGGCGCCGTTATCAAGTTTGCGCCGATTGGTGATGCACGTAAAGCCTTTGCGCCAATCTCTGCCCAAAAGAATCGCGTAAAGGAGGTGATGGGCAGCGCCTAAGTCATGCTTACGCGGCGAGGACATCAGCTTGCGCCAGTGTAGACGAAGGTTGTTATAGGTGGCTGGGTCAGTTAGAACTTGAGCAGTAATAGCCCGGGGAAGGGTATTCATCGGTATATCTCCTGGTTAATGGCATCGGGAAGAGTCCATTTCAACTAGGGGATATACGGGGAGGGTCTCTCGATTTAGCGAAGCAAACCTACAACATTATCGGTCTCCTGAGTGGGCCATGCGAGAATCGAACTCACTGCAAGCGGGTTTAGAGTCCGCCGCCCATCCAACGAGCATATGGCCCGTAAGATGCATACAATGCGGTCATCATACTACAACTTTTTCCTGATGGCAAGAGAGGCGCGCAGACCGGTCTCAGCGTGTTTTACTGCTTCACCGCCTCGAAAATCTGAGCCACCTTAAGCGTGAAGCCAGGCAAAACGCCTGAAACATCAATTTCGCCCTCGATACCCAGGATTTTAACCTGGTCGCTGGCCGTATAGACGTGTACGGTTTGCGTCGTGGGAAAGACGAGCCAGACCTGCCGGGTACCAGCGCCGAAATACGCTCTCACTTTGTCATTGATGCTGGTGGCAGCCTCGCTAGGCGAGATCACCTCGACAGCCAGATCGGGGCCGACGGGGAATTCCTTTGAGGGCACCGGGCCACTGCGTGCCATCGAAATGAATCCCACATCGGGTTGAGCAACCGTATTTGGCCCCAGCCGGTAGCCTGTATCCGGCGTCGTCACATAGCCCAGTCGTTTGGGTGCAATGAAAGTCAGCAGCAGGTGTATGATCCAGCCCGCTATGATGCCATTTTCGGTGCTTGATGGGGGCATTTCAACGATTTCTCCATTGATCAATTCCAGGCGTTTGTGTTCGTTTTCGGGCAGCAGAGCGATCTCCCAAAACTCCTCAACGCTATATAACCGTTCCTGGATTTCCATATCGTCAATAAAACCTCTTTTACAACTTTACACTGCCTATATTATACTGGCATAAGTCCATCCACAGTCTGACCTATTGCGCCTTATAGCGCCATATCTTGCCAAGCGGAGGAACAGCCTATGTCGGACTTCTCGACCACGATCAGCCAGTGGAACGTATTCTACGCCACCACCGCCGGAGTATCCGCGACGCTGCTGGGACTCCTTTTTGTCGGGATCACGTTCCGCATCGACGTGCTCCGCCGGGATACAAATAGCAACGTGCATTCGCAGGTCTTGCAAACCTATTGGGGCTTTGCTTATCCGCTGTTGACTTCCTTCGTTTTCCTGATGCCAAACCAGACGCCCAGTGGCCTGGGTATCCCGCTGCTGGCGATTGGCGTGACCGGGGTTCTCTCAAACATCCAGGTTTTCATCAGGTTGTTCCAGAGGGCTGACCATCCCCCATTGACCGTTTATCTGCGAGATTCAGCCCGCATCGCAGGCTATTTCGCCTTGATTTATCTGGCAGCCCTGGCCTACCAGGGCCAGACGTACTGGCTATATTTTATGGGCGGCGCGGTACTGTGGCTGCTGGGAACGGCAACCAGTCGCGCATTCGCGCTGGTGATGGACGCCCGCCCTCAGCCGGATGTCAAGCCGGGCGATGAGCCTCATCCCTGAGCGACTCACCGTGCAAGTTCAGATCAAGGCAACTGGCCGATAAAGTCGCGAATCTCCTGTGTCCAGGTATTGACTTCATCCACGTTCTTGGCGATAAGCAGGCGAGAATCGGGCAGCAACCGTTTGAGTTCTTCCGCGCTGCTCACGGGATGGCCGGGATCGTCCACCCAGGCCAGAATCAGGGCGGGCATGGTCAGCGCCCTCAGCTTTTCGCGCTCTGGCAGGTTGCATAACTTGGCGCCGCGCAGCACCACCACCAGCGTCTTAGGATCGACGCTACGCATCGCGTCGAGGAAATCGGTGGTCATGGTCGGGTACGCCTGCATTTGCCATTGCGGCGCCACCGGCGTCCGTGCCATCAGATCGGCCAGGGCTGCCACGCCATGCTTTTCGACGATATCCGCCATCTGGTCGTACACGCCCGCCTGCGCTGCCCGTGTCTCCCAGGCCGTCGGCGGGTTCATCAGCACCAGTCCCCGCATCCGTTCAGGCGCAGCCAGGGCCGCGTAAATCGTCGTCGCGCAACCCATAGATTGCCCCCCAGCCACGAATCGCTCAAAGCCGGACTGATCGGCCACGGCCAGCATGTCCTGGGCCAGCCGTGACCAGTGATAATCTTCAGGGCGAGCGCTGGCTTCGGAGAGGCCATGCCCGCGTGCATCGTAGCGGACGATTTTCGCAACCTCAGCCAATTGATCCCAGCGCAGTCCCCACGGGCTGCGATCCTCAATTGCCATGCTGATCATCAGGCCGTGCCCCCAGATGAACGGGGCGCCTGACCCAAACGTTTTAACATTCAGTTCCACGCCATTGATCTTCACGATTGGGCTTCTCCAGTTAACTGAGGCGCTGACCTCTTGCCGCAGGGCCAGCACCATTTACGCAGCGGTTGAGCCGTGACTCATTCCCT
>DATGFK010000428.1:0-4826 GCA_035309185.1 Aggregatilineales bacterium | reverse complement strand
ATTTGACCCGCTTCCTGCGAGATTTTCCCGGTTTCCATGTGGTGGATCACTGAGGATGTGCAGCCGCATTCCGGGTGAACCAGGAACTCTGCGTCGGGGTTGGCAGCCAGCTTATCGTTGATGTCCTGTGGCTTGGCGTGGGCATGGACGTGGCATTCGCCCGCGTAGATGTGCAGTTTCCGGCCCGTCTTGCGGGCAACCCAATCGCCCAGGAACATGTCCGGCACAAAGATGATCTCCTTGTCCGCCGGGATCGACTCGACCATGCGCACCGCGTTGGACGACGTGCAGCAGTAGTCGCTCTCTGCTTTGACTTCAGCAGTCGTGTTCACATAGCTGACGACGACTGCGCCGGGATGCTGAGCCTTCAGCCTGCGAATCTCTGCGCCGTCAATGGAGGCTGCCAGGCTGCACCCGGCCTTGAGATCGGGGATCAGCACTGTTTTTTCGGGGCTGAAGATCGCGGCGCTTTCAGCCATGAAGTGAACGCCGCAAAAGATGATCAGGTTGTTGGGCGCTTTGGCGGCCTGCTGTGAAAGGGCCAGCGAATCCCCGACAAAGTCGGCCAAATCCTGGATCGGCCCGATCTGGTAATTGTGGGCAAGGATCAGCGCGTTGCGATCCTTTCTCAAGCGATTGATTTGTTCAATCTGCGCCTGTTGTTTCTCCGGATCGATCTTTCCATTTCGTCTGACCGCAGTTGGTGTTATTGTTGCCATTTTCATTTACACCATCTCTCTGTGCATTTAACCTGTGGCAGATTCTAACCCAAATGAGAGAATTGAGAGCAGTGTTCGCAAACGAACTGGCAATTTACACAAACCTGGCAAGCTCATGAACCATGATATTCAAACCCAAACTCTGATCATCGGCTGCGGCATTGCAGGGGCTACCGCCGCGCTCCGCCTGAGCGAAAACCCAAAGACACACGTGACGGTAATCACGCGCGCCACCGAACCGATGGACAGTAATACCGGCTGGTCGCAGGGCGGGATCGTCACACGCGGGCTGGACGATTCGCCGGATATGCTCGTTGCAGACATCCTCCAGGCCGGAGCCGGGCTAAGTTCTCCGCGTGCTGCGCGTGTCCTGGCCGAAGAAGGCCCCGACCTCGTGCGTTCCATCTTGATTGAGCGGTGCGGCGTCAAGTTCGATGCGGAGCCGGGCGGCTCGTATATCTACGGCCTGGAAGGGGCGCACAGCACCCGTCGCATCGTTCACGTAGGCGACAAGACCGGCGAAGCCATCATGATCCGTCTGCTGGCCACCCTGTCCGAACGGCCTAATGTGAGCTTGTTGACCCAGCATACCGCCGTCGATCTGATCACGTTTCCTCACCATTCGCTGTCTCCGCTCGACGTATACGAGCCGATCCGCTGTCATGGCGCCTACGTCCTGGCGCGAGAAAGCGGCGAGATCATCCGTATCTTGGCCGCTCATACCATCCTGGCGACTGGCGGCCTGGGCCAGATTTTCCGCAACACGACCAACCCTCGCGGGGCACGGGGCGATGGGCTGGCGATGGCCTGGCGCGCCGAAGTGCGCATCGTGAACGCGGAATACGTCCAGTTCCACCCCACAGCCCTGAGCGTTCGGAATGCGCCCAATCTGCTGATCAGCGAGGCCGTGCGGGGCGAAGGAGCCACGCTGCTGACGCTGGATGGTCAGCCGTTTATGGAACGCTACGATCCGCAGTGGAAAGATCTCGCGCCCCGCGACGTGGTTGCCCGCGCGATCCACAACGAAATGCTGGAACATGGCTATGACCACGTTTACCTGGATATTGCCAGCAAGCGTAGTCCACAGTTTATTCGCGAGCGCTTTCCGCAGCTTATTGATACCTGTACACGTTATGGCATAGACCCAACCACGCAACCTATCCCTGTTGTCCCGGCAGCGCATTACTTTTGCGGTGGCGTCCTGGTTGACGAGTGGGGCCGCACCAGTTGCGAAGGGCTATATGCCGTGGGAGAAGTCAGTTGCACGGGGCTGCATGGCGCCAATCGCCTCGCCAGCACCAGCTTGCTTGAGGGGCTGGTCTGGGGCGACCGGGCGGGTCGCTACATTATGGATCGTCCGCGCGACCCGGTTGCGGTTGCAAGTGTTCCCGAATGGATTTACCTGGGCGAAACTGAACCCGATCCCGCCCTCATCGAAGGCGATATGACAACCATTCGCAACATTATGTGGGATTACGTGGGCCTCGTCCGCACGGAAAAGCGGCTGGCCCGCGCTGACCGCGAACTGCGTCACCTGTTCCACGAGATCGAGGATTTTTACCGGGCGGCGCGCCTGAATGATGCGCTGATCTCCTTGCGCAATGCCATCCAGGCGGCGCGCACGGTTCTCTTCGCGGCGCGGCGTAACAAAACCAGCCGAGGAGCGCATTTCCGGGTTGACAGCCGCTCCGAGGAAATGCTCTCAATGCGGACTTAACCGACGATTTGCGCTCATTCCGGGCAGAACTGTTGCCGAACTCTACAGGTAATGATACACTGAACCCGGATTCATAATCTGGCTGGCCCGTCGAATCGCGAAATGTGCCAGCAGTTTTTTTCATATCGTACAGGAGGGTGCAAGTTCATGCGAAAAATCGCTTCGTGGCAATTGGGGGGGCTGGCTGTTACCCTGATCCTGTTCGCCCTGGGCATTTCGGGCTTTTTCCAGGCCGCCAATGCCGAAGTTCCGCCAGCGGGCAGACCGGTGGCGCCTGCACTTGAACCACAACCCGCCGCCTTTGTGGAGCAGAATCCGACGCCCATTCCGCTCATCAGTCAGCAACAACCGACCCCGGTGGGACAGGTTGACGTGCAGGGGACATTGAACGCGCAGGCGACGCAGATTTTGGACCAGGTGACGCAGCAGGCGGCCCTCGATCAAACGGCGACTGCGACGGCCCTGGGCACCTTCATTCCGGGGCAGGTACAGCCTACCGCTGCTCCCGGTCAGGTGATTTTTGGCACTGCTGTGCCACAAGGGACTCCTGGTGCGGCCGGATCGGGCGCGGGTGGCGGCTTTAATACCTCGTCGTGTGTCTATACGGTCGCGGCTGGAGATCGCCTGTTCCGCATTGCGCTACGTTTTGGCCTATCTACGGATACGGTCGCGAGCGCAAACGGCATCGTAAACCCGGCGCTCATCGTCCCTGAACAACAAATACGTATTCCCAGCCCGGCCTGTGTTCTGCCAACGCCTATTCCTCCCACGCCTGCGCCGCCAACGGCCACCATTCCCGGCCAGCCCAGCCCGATTCCGGGGATTGCGACGCTGACCCCGACTCCGATCCCGGTGGGCCGCAATTATGTTGTGCAGGAAGGGGATACCCTGTTTGGTATTTCAATGCGCTTTGGCAGCAAAGTCACGGCCATCGCGCAGGCCAATAACATCACCAATGTCAACCTGATTTACGTCGGCCAAAACCTGATCATTCCTTAGCGCAGCCAGCCGGGCGCACGTCGCTTCTGGCTGAGTTAATGCGCTGATACGGCCTTGCATGGGCGGCTCACCTGGGCCGCCCGTGTCGTTTCTATCGCTTTTGCTGGCTTGATTCACAGGAGGTTGCCATGCCTGCCGGTCAGGAATTGGTGGAGAAAGTGATCGAATCGAAGGAAATATATCGCGGACGGGTTGTCCATTTGGTTGTAGATACCGTCGAGATGCCAAACGGCAAAACGGCAAGGCGCGAGGTTGTGCGGCACAGCGGGGCGGTTGCCATCGTCCCGGTTGACTCGGCTGGACAAATTATTATGGTGCGCCAGTACCGACATCCTATTGGGCGTGTTCTGCTTGAAATCCCAGCCGGGATGCTCAATCAGGACGAAGATCCATTTGTAGGGGCAAGGCGCGAACTCCAGGAAGAGATCGGCTACGCGCCGGGACAACTGGACAAATTGGGAGGAGTCTATTTGGCTCCCGGCTATTCCAGCGAATTTATCCATCTTTTCCTTGCCACAAACCTGGTTCCTTCACGCCTGGACATGGATGAAGACGAATTCATCGAAGTGGAGCACGTGACACTCTCCCAGGTCTTTGACTCCATCCAGTCGGGCCAGATAGCCGACGCCAAAACCGTCGCCGCACTGATGCTCTACAAGGAACGCTTGAAATAGTAGACTGCCCCTCCACATTTTCCTATTGTGGCCTTTGCGAAACAGGCGTAATTATAAGGAGATTCAAGTTAGCTATCGCCGTGCGTAAGGGGAGGGCAAAATGGGCCTTCAATTGAGTGGAAGCAACCTGGCTGCGTATGCCGTCGTCCTGGGTGTGCTGGGTCTCGTGGAGTGCTTTTTTGGCTACAAATTTTTCAGAATCCTGCTGGCGGTCGCAGGCTTCTTCATCGGGGCGCAGCTCGGCGCGTCATTCGCTCTAGCACACACCAGCCAGTCAGTCGTGATCGTGCTGATCGAGCTAATTACAGGCGTTATCGGCGCGGTGCTGTTCTACTACCTGTACTTCGTCGGGTTCTTCCTGGCGGGGATGGGGCTTGGAGCCAGTGTAGCCACTGTCCTTGCGGCAAATCTTGGGCTGACGCAGGAGGTAGCGACCGTTGTCGTGGTGATTGGAGCCATCATTGGCGGCTTGCTGGGCTTCATCCTCAGCAAGTACATCATCATGATCAGTACAGCATTCATCGGCGCCACGCAAATCATCGCTGCCGCAATAATGCTTTTCATGCCGAGCGTGGGTGCCGTCCAGAGCTGGAGCGATCTCCAGGCACGCCTGGGTCACACGGGCCTGCTAATTGCGACGGCAGGGATCGCCGTGCTAACCATCTTCGGCTTCTTCTTCCAGTTCAGGACGAACGAGCCGGTAGCCATTGTCGAAGA
>DATGFK010000427.1:0-6630 GCA_035309185.1 Aggregatilineales bacterium | reverse complement strand
ACTTGCGGGCTGCGCCGCGATGAGATCGCCACGGCAACCTGGGGCGACCTGGGACGCCAGGGCGGAAATCTCATCCTGCGGGTGCATGGTAAGGGCGAAAAACTGCGCACGGTCAAGTTGCCAGACATGGTTTTGCAGGCCATTGAACGCTGGAAGCCGCACCATCCCAACCCCGCGCCAGATCGCCCCATTTTCACGCGAATTTATAAGGGTGGGCGGGTATCCAGCGAGGCTATCACGGACAAAGCTATCTGGCTGTTCGTCATCAAGGCGGCACAGGCGGCAGGGTTGCCTCGCATCACCCCTCACGATCTGCGGCGCTCATTTGCACGCGGCGCTTACGAAGCAGGGGTCTCGTTTGAATTGATCCGGCAATCGCTGGGCCATTCGAACATCGCCACCACTGAGCGCTACGTCAATTCCGTGCTTGAACTGGATCGGGCGGCAACGGACATCTGGGCGGGGACTCTCTCCGACGAGGAAGACAAAGCCTAGCAAATAATCAAGCTCTAAATAAAAACGATCAGGGCGAAGCATACGCTTCGCCCTGACGGAGCCAGACCTCAACTTGAGGTCGTAGACTATTCGGCTGGGTTATACTGAATAGGGTCTGCCGCCTGCGACAAGCCGGATCAAACCCAGCAGAATGACCGATCCGATGAAGGCCACGAAGATCGTCCAGAGGTTGAACCCTCCGGATGGTGCCCCGACTGCGGAGAACAAAAAGCCGCCCAGCAGCGCGCCGACGATGCCGACGATAATGTCGCCGAGCAACCCCAGAGGGCTGTGCATCACCAGACTTGCCAACCAGCCAGCAATCGCCCCAACAATCAACCAGGCGAGCCACCCCATACTTTGATCCATACCTTCTATCCTCCTTCTAGTTTCAGTTCGCTCCATTTAGGACTGCGAGGATAAGCATTAATGTGGGGGGTGTCCAAAGCGGCTTAAATCCCCCAGGTAACAAGAAACCACGCACCCAAATCATATAACAGTTGAGGCCGATGGCTAACGGGAAAATTGTCCTGCCAGGGCGTGAGTTTCCGTTTACGCTCGCATTAGCCACTCTTGTACAGCCATTTTTTCGCCCGGCGGCTACGAACATTCGGTTGTTGACATTCAGGCAGATTGTGATAGAATACACTTATATCCCACCCCACCGGGGAGGGGGTTAAGAACAGGACTGTTAAAAATGGAAACGACTGAAAAAGCAGCCCTCATCAATCGCCTCAAAAGTATTGCCGGGCACGTCAACGGCATCGCTGCGATGGTCGAGCAAGATCGCTATTGCGTGGATGTCATCAAACAAGTTCAGGCGGCACAGGCCGCGCTCGCAAAAGCCAGTCAGATCATTCTCGACAACCACCTTCGCACGTGCCTGACCACCGCCATTCGCGGCGACGACCCGGACGAACGTGAGCGGGTGCTGGCCGAAATCAGCGACGTGTTCTCAATCAATAGCCGTTCCTAATGAGGAGAGTCCGAACATGGAAAGCAAAACCTTTGAAGTTCCCAATATCAGTTGCGAACACTGCGTGCATACGATCCAGAGCGAAATCGGCGAATTGCAGGGCGTCGAGTCGGTCAAAGCCGACGAGCAGACCAGGATCGTAACCGTGCAATGGAATGACCCGGCAAGCTGGGCGCAAATTCAACAGACGTTGACGGAGATCAACTACCCGCCAGCGGAAACGCGAAACTAAACCGCCCCGGCCAATGCTTTGCTGCGCGCCGGACGTGGCCGAGCTATCGGCTTCGCGTCCGGCGCAAATCCCGCTTCTGAGTTTTCAGGAGTCCCCCAAGACTATGAACATGCCAGACCTCAATATTCTTCATTTACAGGACGAAACCCTACCCATCATCGGTATGACCTGTGCCAACTGTGTGGCGACGATTGAACGCAACGTCCGCAAATTGCCTGGAATACAGCTTGCTAACGTCAACCTTGCCAGTGAACGCCTCAGCGTGACCTACGATCCGGCGCTGGTCAGCCACGACGATATTGTGGCCCGCGTGCGCAAGGCGGGTTATGACGTGCCCGTAATCGCCGTAGATGAGGCGCCTGAAGACGCCGAAGCCAGAGCACGTGAGGCCGAGGTCGCCCATCAGACACGAAGGCTGATCGTCGGCGCGGCCTTCACCATTCCCCTGTTGGCGCTGAGCATGGCCCGCGACCTGGGATTGCTCGGCGCATGGGCATTCGCGCCGTGGTTCAATTATGTCCTGTGGGCACTGGCAACTCCTGTGCAGTTCTACGTCGGGAAAGATTATTACGTCGGCGGCTATCGCTCACTGCGAGCTGGCAGCGCCAACATGGATGTCCTGGTCGCGCTCGGTTCGTCAACCGCCTACTTTTATAGCATTCCGGTCACACTCGGCCTTCTGGGCAGCGCCGATGGAATGATGGGCGGGGCGCACGTCTATTTTGAGACGGCGGCAGTGATCATTACCCTGATTGTCCTGGGCAAACTGCTGGAAGCGCGGGCCAAGGGCCGGACCAGCGAGGCCATAAAGAAACTCATCGGAATGCGTCCGCGCACTGCACGCATCCTGCATGGTGATCTCGAAGTGGATGTGCCAATTGAGCACGTGCGCGTCAACGACATCGTGATTGTGCGGCCAGGCGAGAAAATTCCCGTGGATGGCATGGTGCTTTCAGGCAGTACCTCGGTAGATCAAAGCATGATCACTGGCGAAAGCCTTCCCGTTGCTCGCACTGCTGGCGATGAAGTGATCGGAGCGACGATCAATAAGCAGGGCTTGATCAAATTCAAGGCAACCCGCGTCGGGCGCGAGACCGCATTGGCGCAGATCATTCGCCTTGTCGAACAGGCCCAGGGTTCCAAAGCGCCCATCCAACGCTTGGTGGATCGCGTGTCGGCGATCTTTGTTCCGGCGGTCATCCTGATCGCCCTGGCGACCTTTGCGCTGTGGATGCTGGGCGGCGCTGGTCTCACAGCCAGTCTGATCCGGATGGTGGCCGTACTGGTGATCGCCTGTCCCTGCGCGATGGGCCTGGCAACGCCCACTGCGATTATGGTTGGTGTCGGCAAAGGCGCTGAGAACGGAATCCTGTTTAAGAACAGCGCCGCGCTCGAACAAGCCCTCAAAATACAGGCTGTCGTGCTGGATAAGACGGGTACTTTGACGCGCGGCGAGCCTGCCGTGACGGACATCGTGGTCAGCAAAACCTGGACTGAGGGCAGTCAGGACAGCCTGCTCCGCCTGGGCGCATCCGCAGAACGCGGCAGCGAGCATCCGCTGGGGACGGCAATCGTCAAGGAAGCGCAATCCAGGAATTTGTCGTTATCGGCGCCAACAGATTTTGAAGCGCTGGCGGGCTACGGCATTCGCGCAGAAATTGAGAAACATCGCCTGCTCGTCGGCAACCTGAAGTTGATGTCGGAACAAGGCGTCCATTTGAACGGCTTGCAAGCGGAAGAGGAAAAACTGCATCGCAGCGCCAGGACGACCATCTGGGTTGCCCTGGACGGGCAGGCTGTCGGGTTGTTCGGCATTGCCGACACGGTCAAAGAGGGATCAATCGAAGCGGTACGGCAGCTTCACGCGCTGGGCTTGCAGGTGATCATGATGACCGGCGATAACGCCGCAACCGCGCAGGCAATGGCACAGCAGGTGGGCATTGATCGCGTGGTGGCCGATGTGTTTCCCGCCGATAAGGCCGCAGCCGTGAAGCGGTTGCAGGCGGAGGGTCTGAATGTGGCAATGGTCGGCGATGGCATCAACGATGCGCCAGCGCTGGCCCAGGCTAACGTCGGGATCGCCATCGGGACGGGCACCGACGTGGCGATGGAAGCCGCCGGGGTAACGCTGATGAGCGGCGACCTGCGCGGCGTGCCGCGTGCGATTCAGCTTTCGCGCAACACAATGGGCACAATTCGCCAGAATTTGCTGTGGGCCTTTGGCTATAACATCGCCCTCATCCCGGTTGCGATGGGCGTCCTGGCGGGCATCGCGTGGGTTCCGGACTTCCTGCGTCAGCTCAACCCAATGCTGGCCGCATTTGCTATGGCCCTCAGCAGCGTGAGCGTGGTCGGGAACTCGCTGAGGCTCCGTAATTTAAGTTAGTGTCAACCAATAATGTCACTAGACAAGGTAATGGAAAGCAACGCCTCAATCAAGAAACAACGGCGACTGACTGTCGCATTTGCGACAAAAGGGATCAAGTGACGCGCGTATCGAAGCTGCTGCCGAGCGTGGCTTTGATGCAATCACAGTTGGAGATATTGCGAAACGTGCTATCGGCCCTTTCAGGATAAATATGCATTATTGGAGCAGATTTTCCAGGACGTCATCAGCGAATTTGCCAGCGATCTGGGACCGCCCGGTGAAGTTGCCAGGACCATCGATCCGCACCACCCGCCCGAGCGATGGGTGAAGTTCTTCGAACACTTCGCCGAGCATGAACGGCTCTACCGAACCTTGTTTGGTAGCAAGGGCAGTTCCTGGTTCGTTGCCAGGATACGCGATTACTTTGTTAACTTAATGGACGAACGCGAACAGTTACGCACCCAACTTCCCACCTTCGAGGGAAAACCTTTGGAGAGCAGAATGCCTAGAAAGGTAGCGATGACCCTTGCGTCTAACATAATCATTAGCACTGTGGCTTGGTGGCTGGAAAGTGGAAAGCCTTATTCTGCACAAGAAGTTGCCAGTTGGTTTCTTGACCTTGCCATCAAGGGCTATATCCGCGTACTTGGGCTATAACGGGTCTATCCAGAATCTGCTTGTCAGGTACTCAGTGGTATATCTTCAGTCTCCTTGGGAACCTTTAAAAGACACCAGAATCAGCAGAATGATGCCAATTCTCCTTCTCTCAACGTGTCTGATAGGCGTTGACAATCTACAGTCCATTTTTCGCCTGGGTTGGGCTTTTCCTCGAAGATTGCCATTGCTTGCTCGACCCCATTCCTATCGTCGCTATTCCGAACTTGTGTTCCCTGTCGGGTCGCTAGAATTCCAAGAGCAGCGACGCCGTTTCTGACCCGCCATTCACAGCATTTAGTGGCGACGCATCTGTTCTAACTCTACTCTGGCGGCGTCCAGATCGGCGCGAATTCTCATTGCCAGCTCATGCAGTAGGTCACGGCCCTGGCTGCGGGCAATACGAACTTCAATTTTGAGGGACATGAGTGGACTACTCAACAGTCGGCTATGTTCGCTGCGCGTCGAGGCAATCTCCTCATCGAGTTTCTCGGCGACTTTGACCAGTTCAATCCAAGTCGGATTCTGCGGCCAATAGTAATCGATCACTGGCTGCTTGCCCTTCGCGGACAGCCCCTTCTGTCCATCTATGGCGTACAGTTCATCAATATTTTTCGCGCGGTACGCGGCATTGATCTGTGCCATGATGATTGTCAGTCGCCCCTTCTCGGCAGCATCGGTTGTGGTATCCGGGTGAAATTTACGCGCTAATTTGCGATATAGCTTTCGCAGGACCGACTCGTCAATGCGGCGCGGCGTAGCCATCACTGGGTCCGGCACACGGCGATATTTGGCGTCGAAGCTCTCCTCAAATGACTGGTAGCCTGGCCCCCAGAACGAGGTTGGTTCATTCCTCTCGGTAGTTTGCAGCGCTTCAATCTGTTGTCGCACCGCATCAAGCTCTGCTTCCAGTGGTCCAACAGCGCGATCATACTGACGCGCGAACGCCTGTATCTCACTTTGCAACTTTTGGAGAGCTGCACGCTCTTCAGTCAACGCAGCACGTTTCAGCCCGATCTCGGCTTGGAGGCGCTCAATTCGGATTTTCTCCGGGCCCATAGATGCTCGCTCCTGCTGCAATGGATAGGTCAATTATAGGCGATAGCTATCCAGAAGCGGGCTAGACTGAATCATAGATTACTTATTTCTGTGCCCATTCGGGCCGGACGAAGCAGGTACGAAGTGTGGCAACCGCCCACCCCATAATGGGCCGCTCGCTCAAGCGTCTCGTTTACTTTCGCGTTCCAGTCAATTGTTGCAGTGATTGTCATGATTTAGCTCGGTCTTCG
The DNA here is from genome assembly GCA_035309185.1 of Aggregatilineales bacterium. Lineage (GTDB taxonomy): Bacteria > Chloroflexota > Anaerolineae > Aggregatilineales > UBA2796 > DATGFK01. The sequence goes on along the minus strand of DATGFK010000427.1, from coordinate 616 downwards.
TAAATGCCGATCATCAGGAGCCATGCGCCCGAAATGAGGAATGCAAATAAAATAATGATCGCGACGGCCGCGATGTAAAGCCCTACGCTAGACCCGAAAATAAGGAAAATTGCGCCTATAACTTCAGCGATGTAACAAATTGTGCCGCCTACAAGTCGTGGCGGGTTCAATCCAATAGAACTCATGCCCGCCCTGAGAGCGATAACATAGCCCCTGATGAAGAGGACTGTTGCGATGAGCCACAGAATAAGCCACTCAAAGCCGAGCACTCCAAGAGATTGATTTCCAATAAGCGCAAAACTGCTTGCCATGAAAACTGCCGTGAAGCCCGTTAGCATATTCGTTGCCCGGTTTCTATGTGTCGTATTTTGGATAATAATCACATGATTGATCGACATCGCGACGAAAATCAAACCCGCAAGTGCCGCCGCGCCGCCACCCACCATCAAAAAAAAGTTGTTCCATTGCTCTGGCATAAAAATACCTTTCTCGGCTCTAAATTCCAGGATGTTCCAGGTCCCACCTTTGGAACTTGAGAACAGCATATACAGATGCGACTTAAAGCACAGACTATTCTGCAAGAATTCGCCTATTATGGCATCATCGGATGCGATAA
>DATGFK010000426.1:0-8832 GCA_035309185.1 Aggregatilineales bacterium | reverse complement strand
GACTCTGGTCTCAAGTACGACGTTCACGCAAAACGAGCAACACGGTAGAGCGGCAGCAGCTTAAGCTCGTCGTTTCCGGTATGTTGATTGCCATCCTGGCGGCGGCTATCAATGCGCTGCTATGGGGGATCGTATGGCCTGCGACCACCGATGCGGGCACTAAACTCCTTGCCGACCTTGTCGGAAATTTCATAATGACCAGCGGACTGATGATCCTGCTGATCACGCTGGCCTTTTCCATATTGCGACTGCGCCTGTGGAATATTGACCTGGCTATCAACCGGGGTCTGGTGTACGGCGGATTAACGATTGGCCTGGCGGCGATCTTCTTCATCGTGCTGGCGCTGCTACAGAACGTATTGCAAAGCATTCTGGGTACGCAACAGACCACGATTGCCGCCATGATTTCGGCGGGCAGCATCGTCGCCTTGTTCAACCCGGTGCGTCTCCGACTCCAACGGTTCGTTGATCGCCGCGTCTTCAAACTGCGCTTTGACCTGAACGAGATCAAAGCCCTCGACAAGCCTTATGAACAGGCAAAGCCATCAGGCGCCAATGGGTCGGAAAGCTTAAGCGGCAAAAGCCTTGGCACCTACCAGGTCGAGAAATTGCTAAGCGAAGGAGGCATGGGCCAGATTTATCTGGGCGTACAACCCGCACTCGCGCGCAAAGTCGCCATCAAAACTCTGCCCACCCGGCTTTCCTCCGAAGCCACATTTCGCGCCCGCTTCGAGCGTGAGGCCCATATCGCCGCCAGCCTGCATCACGCGAACATTATCAACGTGTTCGACTACGGCGAGTCTGACGGCACTTACTTTATGGTTATGGAGTACATCGAAGGGGATGACTGCGAGAATGCGCTGCGCCAGCATAAGATTTTCCCTCTGGAGCAGACTATTCCGGTGATCCAAAAGCTTGCATCAGCACTGGATTATGCCCATGAACAGGGGCTGGTTCATCGGGACATTAAGCCCGCCAATATAATGCTGCGCGGTTATGTAGATTCCCTTGACGGCGTGGAACCGATCTTGACCGATTTTGGCCTCGCCAAGCTGGTAGACAGCCACTCCAGGCTAACCCAGGCAGGCTCAATGGGGACGATTGCTTATATGGCCCCTGAGCAAATCCTGGCGGCGGGGAGCGTTGATCACCGCGCCGACATCTATGCCTTCGGAGTCATGTGTTACGAATTACTGACCGGGAGGCTACCATTCCCAAATGATAATATGGCGCAGATGGTGTTTTCGCATTTGCAACAGCCGCCTCTCGACCCACAATTGTTGCAACCGGGTCTCCGGGGAGAAATGGCCGAAGCGCTGCTATGGGCACTGGAGAAATCCCCTGAAAACCGGCCACAATCTGCGGGAGCATTCGCTGCCAGGCTTGCGCCGATCACAACTGGGGAAGAAGCGGTGATCCTGGTGATCAATTAGACTGCGGGCGATCTCGTTCTTGTAGGATAGTCAGAAGGTGATCCGATAGCCATGAACAACAAACCGAGCTTGAATACACACGAACTTGACTTCCTTATTGCCAGTGGACGGCAGTTTATTGGTCGGATGCTGGGGCAGGTTGAGAGCGGCAAGATTAATGCGAGGGACTTCACCGATTACCTGAAGACGCTTGATAAGACCTTCGTAAACCTCGGTGCTGAACGCAAAGATGTGATTGAGAACGAAAAACTGGCTCACCTCTACAAGGTCAGTCGTTTGATTGGCGCCTCTCTCGATCAACAAACGGTGCTGGAACAGGTCATGGATGCCGTGATCCAGTTAACAGGCGCAGAACGGGGCTTCTTGATGCTCCTGGAAGAAGGCAATCTGGCTATGCGCGTCGCCCGCAATTTTGACCGGGTGACTCTTGACTCCGAAGAATTCAAGGTTAGCAGTACGATCACCAGTCGCGTCATGCAGACAGGCCAGGCTATCGTGACGACGAATGCGATGGAAGACCCGCGCTTCAGGAGCAAGACCAGCGTCATTGCCGATAAACTATCCAGCATCATGGCGAGTCCACTCCTTGTACACGGTCAGATCATTGGGGTGATTTACGTGGATAATCGCGCGAGGACAGGCTTGTTTTTCGAAGATGATCTCAAGTTAATGGATATGTTCGGCGAACAGGCTGCCATCGCAATCGCCAACGCCGTCCAGGTTCAACTGCGTGAAAGCCTGTTGAAGGCACAAATTGAAGCCTTGAGGATCGAGGTTGACGAGGTTAAAAAACAGGCTGCCGTTGCCGAGATTGTCGAAAGCGAATATTTTCAAAAACTCACGGCCAAGGCTCACGAAATGCGTAAGCGGGTCCCGAAAAAACCATCGGAGCCGCAATTGGATGCCTCAAACTGATCGGTATCGAAGAGCCGGGGGATCGAACCCCCGGCTCAAAAAACGGTCAGGCTCTAATTCGACTACTAGTTGCTCTGACCATTCTGATCCGAGCTTTGTTGTCCGCCCTGAGCCACGTTTTGTTCTTCGGTCTGTTGTTGCTGCTCAACCTGTTGAACATCCTGCGTGGGAACGCCCGAGTCAGCCTCTTCCTGCATATCTTGCTGTGCCTGGGCTACATCACCGCCGGTGATGCCGTAGCCATCCAGAAACGTCTGCATCGCCGCGGGATCTTTGCTGGCATCAGCAAAAGCCTGTACCTGATCTTCGGGAATCCCCAGGCGATCCATCAGGTCTTGCGTCTGCTGGGCCATGAAACGATCCACCGCGCCCGAACTCAGTCCTTCCTGGATCAATGGGCCTGCTTTGCCGAGCAGTTCCTGGGCTTTGGCTGGATCAAGACCCAAATCCCCAAGTTTGGACATTAGAGCAGTGGGGTCCTTCAAAAGCGGAATCAGTTCTCCGAGTGCGCTGGGTTTCAAACCGTAGTCGCCCAGCAGCCCAATCGCCTTCTGGCCCAGGTCGTAATCCAGCGCGTTCGTATTCAAGCCCAGGCTAGTGTCCGGCGCAATGTCTTTCTCGAAGGCCGCTTGCTGATCTGCGCTGAGTCCACTGTCCTTCAGGAAAGCGGCAACTTTTGCCGGGTCGCCCTTGAGGGCCAGGAATTCGTCAAGCTTATCCTGAGGAATTTTGTAGTTATCAAAGATGCTTTGCGCTTCCTGGACGACGAAGTTCTGGATCAGGCCTGAATCGAGGCCTTGCTGGATCAGCGGCGCGGCGTCATTCAGCAGCGCATCAATCTGGGCCGGATCTTTCAGGCCGAGTTCTTGCAGCTTCGTCCTCAGCAAATCGTTGTCGCCCAGCAGCGGTAAAAGCTGGCTGAGTGCATTGGGATCGGTAATGCCGTAGTTAGCCAGCAGCGCGTTGGCCTGGTCGCCGAGAGTCTTTTCGCTCGGCACGACACCCGCCTTCAAAGCCTTATCAATCAGGGCCTGGACGTTGGGATCTTGGAGCATAGCCTGGGCTTTGTCCTTGCCCACGAGTTCGACAAGGCGCTTCTGGAGAGCCTCTTCGTTATTGAGCAGTGGTACAAGTCCCTGCAAGGCTTTATCAGCCTCCGGCCCCTTAATGCCATAATTTCCTAACAATGTTAAGGCCTGCTTGACCAATTGGCAGTTACAGGACGGGGACGACTTCGGGAGCTGACCGCCGGTTTGGGCGTTTACCAGCGTGACGCTGGTCAGAAGAAGTGCGACAACAGCAAGAAAGGGAAAAAACCTGGAACTTCTCTGCACTGTGTGGATCATTTGATGATTCTCCTAGTTTGACGTGATTCCAATGTCCGAGAACGATGAGGCGTATAAAGCTGGAGCTGCTCTGTCTTGGCGACGGCCAGTTCCTTTCTGTCGGTTGACCTGTGGCAGATGTAAGGAGGGACACAAGCTATTGTAGTAGGGATGCAAATATTGGACAACACGCAGTCGCCCCTTCCTATTTGCACCCAACCCACCTTTTGTCGCCAATTTTCTGTGGACCGGGTCGCGCCGACTCAAGTTGCAACTCATTTCACAATTTCCCCGTATGGATAGCTGTGAGAGATTTGCATAGCCTTTCCCCAGGAGGAAACGCAATGTTTGAGAAATTCGGCAAGACGATTGACCGCTTTATTCAGAACGTCAGCACGGAGACGACTGCTACGCCTATCGAAGTGCGCTCCGACGCCATCAGTGCGCCGTATCCCACTGGCGACTCGGCGGAACTGCGGCTGGAACTTAACGTTGGCAGGCTCAACTTAAGCGCTGGCGGCGCTCAGCTCGTTGACGGCACAGTAACGTACAACGTCGAACAGTGGACTCCGCACGTCGTCACGGAAGGCAATCGCGTAACCGTCAAGCAGGACATCGGTCTGCACCTGCTTGGCGCGTGGCACGATATGAAGAACGATTGGAAGTTGGCCCTGGGCACCGGCAAACCTTTCGCCCTCAACATCGGGAAGGGCGCGGGGGAATCAGATATTACGCTGGGCGGCGTTCCTTTGACCAAACTTGAGCTTGAGATTGGCGCTGGCAAAGCCCGCATGAACTTTGATAAGCCCAATCCGTCACAGGCCAGCAACGTCCGGGTTAACGTGGGCGCGGGTTCGCTGACCCTGTTGGGGCTGCTCAACGCCAATGCCGAGCAGTTCATGTTTAGCGGCGGGGCGGGCGAACTCCAGGTCGGCTTCACTGGCGAGAGCCTGCGACGATCCGCGAAGGCGGTCGTGAACACCGGGGCGGGCAAGATCACGCTCAATGTCCAGCGCGGGATCGCCTGCCAGATCACCGTCAAGAAATTCCTCAGCACCGTTCGCTTGAATGGGGATTTCAGCACTACCGACGAAGAAGTGTATCAGACGAGCGCATTCTCGTCGGCCAAATTGTCGAGCGCGCCGACGCTCATCGTCGAGATTAACACGCCCGTGGGCGAAATCGTGCTCAACGAAGTGAATTGAGCGCGTTGTAAACCTCACCCCTCAATCCCCTCTCCATAAAATGGAGGGGGGAAGCGACCAGAATCGTCTCGGCGAGTCATCATCAGGATTCCGCATCAACCCCTCAAAGCGCAGGTTCGGGCGCTGCGACGCCTGCCGGAGTCTTCATCTCTGCCGGGCGGCGCACGAGCAGACGCCCCAGTCCTTCCGCAGCCAGGATAATCGCTACGAGCAGCACCGGGAGATAATAGCGCTGCCAGGCCAGGGGGACGGCCATCGCTGCCACACTCGTAGCCGCTACCCAGATCAGGATGATCCAGGCGATTTTGTCGTGATGCAGCGAGTCGTAGATCACCACCACCAGCCCGATTCCCGCGAGGAGCGTCAGTACCACCCCGATGATCGGCCCCCAATTCCAGCCATCAATATCTGAATCTTGATACGCCGTGATCTGAGGCGCGATCAGTGCCGCCCAGCTTTCTGATTCGTAGAACTGTGGCGGCGTGAGGAAGGGTTCCGCAAGGACACCCTGGAAACGCTGCCCTAAATTCGCATAGCCTAAATTGCCGCTAGATTGGAAGGCCAGGAGATCCGTGCGCGCCTTGAGCGTGGCCTGCGCTGCGCCCAGTGGATCGTTCCAGTAGCCGGGATTGAATGCAAACCACACGGCGAAGGCGACGACCCCCGCCAGTCCGATCCAGGCCAGAGGCCGCCAGGAGCGATCCCGTGACAGCCCGGCAATCAGTGCCCCTGCCAGCGCGGCTACCGCGACGACAAGCCCCGTGTGTTTGGACGCCACAGCCAGACCGGCCAGCACACCCAGGATCGCGTAACGCACGGCGGGATGCAGCCGTTTAACCGAATCGCCTGCCGATGCCGAATGCTCGGCGATGACGAGGGTAATCAGCCAGGCGATGGTCAACAGGCTAAACAGCATCAGGCTGCCTTCCATCATGGCCCGTCGCCCATTCAACAGAATGACCGGGTGCAGCGCAAACAGCACCGCCGCTGGATAGGCGACTGAACGCCGCCGGATCTGCCACCCGATGTAGAACATCGGCAGCACGCCGAGCGCGGTCAGCAGCGCAGAGGGCCAGCGGGCTGTGGCAAGCTGATCATCGGAAGGGACATTGCCTTGCTGCTGGTTCCAGTCGTAGGGATTGCCCCACGCATAAATCCCAGGCAGCGACTCGGCCCCGCGCCCGGACAGCATCCAGGCCAGGCCGATCAGACTCTTGTTGATCGTGCCGTTAATGAGCCGTTGGTATTCTTCCGTATCGGGGATCAGCGGCGGCGAGTAAGCCAGTTTGTTCCACTGGCCGCCCAGGACGTAGAACGTGTCGCGCGCCATGGACATCTGCATGAATTCGTCGCCATGCGGCGGTGTCAGCGCGGTGCCGGCCAGCACATAAATAAAAAGCGCCGCCAGGAACGCGATGTCGGCGACTCGTTTTCGACTATCGGGCATTCAATCTCCGGGCGAGTGGCAGGAGAGCCTCCTGGAACCACGAAATAAGCCAACCGCCAGCAGCGCCGACGGCAAGCGCCAACGGGGCGGCGAGCGGCAAATAGTACCTCTGCCATGGCAAAGGTGTCAAAATATAAATTCCGATAATGGAGCTTATCAGGACTACCCAGACCAGGATTAGCGAAGGTGACTCCCTATGTCCTGACTTATTTCCTCCTGGGAGAGGCTGACGTTGCAGCGCGCGCGTCACCCACACGACGAACCCTGCAATACCAAGCATGTACGCCAGCGCGATTCCAATTCCGCTCCACGTGATTCCCTCAAAGCCCGACGCCTCGTATGCGGCGATCTGTGGCGCGATCCACTGCGGCCAACCGCGCTGATCCTCGTAGTATTGCGGCGGCGAGAACACATCGCTTATCAACGCTGAGAGGCGCTGACCTGTGCTGCTATACCCACCATACTGCTCAATCTGGCCGTTTGCCAGATCCTCACGCAGGCGCAGCACCTCGCCCGGCACGACCAGGGGCGCGCTCCACCACGCGGGATTAAGCGCCAGGAAAGCAATGAGCGCCAGCACGCCCGCCAGCACGCAGAGCGCCAGCGTTTGCAAGATATGGCGGCGCTTCAGCAGCAGAATCGCGGCGAATACCCCGAAGAGGGTAATGACAAGAATATGTTTAGAGGCAAGCGCAAAGCCCGATGCGAGGCCCAGTGCAATCCATGCCCGTTGATTGGCCCAGCGAGTGGGTACAGATGTACTACTCGAAGAATTACGGCATTCGGATACAATCAAACCAGTCGCAATCACCAGGGTGATCGCCAGCAGGGTTGCGCCTTCAAACATAGCCCGGCGTCCGTTGAGGAGAACCGAGGGAAACGTCGCATAGATGACGGCAGCGAGGAAAGCGCTTCCCTTGCCGCCCAGGCGGCGGGCGATGGCAAATACGAGCGCGACGCTCAAAATGGTCATCAACGCCGAACTCATCCGCCCGACAAACAACTGAGCGTCCGTAGGGGCATGTCCAGAACTGAAATTGTAAGCCCAGTCAGCACCCCAGTCCCATTGTTCATTGACAGCCTGGATGGTGGAACCGCCAAACCAGCTCAACATGCCGATGGCATAGTCTGAAATGACGCCATTGAGGAGCCGCAGTTCCTGTTCCGCACGTTGGGACGGCGTGGCGCTATAGAGGAGAGCAGGAAGGTTGCCTTGTATCAGCAGATACCAATCACGACTCTTGTGAATGATGGTTGATTCGTCGCCATGAAAGGGTGCCGCCTGGACACCAGCCAATACGTAGAGCGCCAACAGTCCAGTAAACAACGATCTCATGAGGATGTGTCGCGGATAGGGATGTAGCATGTTGGCGAATTGTATTTCGTGCTTTGATTTACGGCAAAATGCCGTTACAATTTATAAGCTTGCCTGAGAGGTGACAATTGGAACACGAATTTGGCTCTGCTGGCAATTTCATGAGGAAAGCTGCCACCGGGAAGGATACTACGGATACTATGGTTGATATCATCAAAGTCTCTGCGCGCTCGCGTTCTACGGCAGTTGCGGGAGCTATCGCCGGGGTTGTGCGCGAACACAAACGCGCTGAAATCCAGGCGATTGGGGCAGGGGCAGTGAACCAGGCGATCAAGGCGGCTGCCATTGCGCGTGGCTATCTGGCCGATGACGGCATTGACGTCATTTGCATCCCCTACTTTACCGAAGTAACCATTGAGGAGCAGGAGCGCACCGCGCTGCGTCTCATCGTTGAACCGCGCGTCGCTGAACATCCATAACTCTGACTCTATGCGCCTCGACCTACATTTGCATAGCACTGCCTCGGATGGCGTTTACTCACCATCCGAGGTTGTCAATATAGCCCTGACCAACCATGTCAATGTCATCGCGCTGACCGATCACGACAACGTGTCGGGCCTGGAAGAGGCGCGAAAGGCGGCGGGATCGTCAGGGCTGATGGTGCTGCCCGGAGTCGAACTCAGTTCCGAGGAAAAAAAGAAAGATCGCCATATCCTTGGCTACATGTTCAATCCGCTTGACCAGCCGTTTCTATCGGTGCTGGCAGAACTGCGCGGAGCACGTGTGGGCCGTGCCGAACGCATCGTGCAAAAACTGGGCGACCTGGGCGTGCAGATCCCTCTGAAACGAGTCTACGATCTGGCTGGCACGGGATCGGTGGGCCGCCCGCACGTGGCGCAGGCCATGCTTGAAGGCGGCTACGTCCATTCCCTGCAAGAAGCCTTCGACAAGTACTTGAGCGACAGTGGCCCTGCCTTCGTCCCGCATTACCAGCTTGACCCCGCCGGGGCCATTGATCTCCTGCACCGCGCGGGCGGCGTGGCAATTTTGGCGCACCCTGGACGGCTCGACGAGGATTACCATCCGGTGGTCGAGGCGCTGGTGCCGCTGGGCCTGGATGGGCTAGAAGCATTCTACCCGGATCATACGCCCGCCATTGTCGAAGACCTGACCGCGCTGGCGAAGCGTCACG
>DATGFK010000425.1:0-2834 GCA_035309185.1 Aggregatilineales bacterium | reverse complement strand
ATCAGCAGGGCCAGGAGCCAGGAATAGACCCGTCTATCTCCCGGCCCCTTTTCCCTACGCATGACCCTCCCGCGAAAGCCCTCTTTGGCTTTCGCGGGTTCCCCCTCTGCGGCTTTTGGGGAGATGGAGCCAGGGTGTGAGGTCAAAGGCCTCAACAGAAGCTTCCATGAATAAATCTCACCAGAGTTTCAACTCAGCCGTTTATTGCAGCGCGACTTGTATCGAACACGGCGCGGGTGAGCCACCGTACTTATCCACAACCCTCAGACGAATCGTATAGGAGCCAGGCGGCAGACGCGACGGGGCCGGATCGAATACAGTCAGAACACCGTTCGTAACCGGCACCTGATTGTTCCCAAAACTGTTAAAAGGTCTGTCCCACTCGGTGTAGAAGCGATAGTCAATCACGTAATAGCTGAAATTGGGGATGTTTGCCGTCCCCATCACGGTAAATTTGCCGGAAAAGGCGCTCCCTGAAATCGGACTCGTGATCCGCACATTTGGATCGGGACATAAAGCTGCATTCCCCGAACCGCCTGCCGCAGCCGTTGGATAGAGCGGCGCGTTTGTGGCGAAAAACGTCGTGGGCAGCACATTAGGCGGAACGAGGATTACCTGCCCTGCATAGATCGAGCCAGGCTTGACGAGACAATTAAACCCTTGCAGTTGTAGAAGGGGAACCCCATAGCGGACGCTGATACCGAATAATGTATCACCTGCCTGGATCGTATAGGGAATCCAGTTGCCAGGCCGCGTACAGGGCGTAGCAGATGCGAGGACGCCCGATCCGCCGATGGCCGTGGGAAGAATTCCCGCATCCATAATCGGTGTAGCAGAGGTTACGTCGTCGGGTAAGGCGGGAGCTGAAGACGTGGCGACCACCGTTATTCCTGCGGTAGGCGAGAGTTGCGGAACCAGTGGGACCGTAGTGACTACGTTTTCTGTGGCCTGGGTAACGAGAGTCAGTGTGGGACTGGGTAGAGCCGTCGAAGTCGGGGTAGGCGTATCGGTAGGAGTGTTGGTGGAAGGACTGGTCGGGCGGGGCGGAACTGGCGTGTTTGTAGCTGGAATAGTTGCGCTGGGCAGTGCGGTAGGGGACTGTGAAGGGGCAACGGCAGTCGTTGCTTGCGTCGTCGCCGATTCTGTCGCGGGAAGGGTTGCGGGCACCGCCGTAACCGTTGAAGCCTGGGATACGAGCGCCAGCGCCGTCGCTGCCGAAGCGGTAGCCGTCATGCTGGGCGGCGGTACCGTTCGGCTCAAGGTCAACACTACAGCAAAGGTCAGGGCCAGCGCCAGCATCCCGATGACCGCCAGCGCCACGACAACCTCGTTGCCTACATCACGACGCGCCATTTTCGACTTTCTCCGTAGTGTTCTGCCGTGCCGCCGCGCCAACCAATGGGATTGCCAATTTGAAAACGCTACCCATACCCGGTGTACTCTCTAACCAGATATGCCCGCCGTGCGCTTCGACCAGCGCACGGGCAATCGAAAGCCCTACGCCCGTGTCGCCAAGTCCCTGGATGAGCGGATTATCCGCACGGTACAGGCGGCTGAACACACGCGCCTGCTCATCCGTTGGAATGCCACCGCCCTGGTCGCGCACGGCGAGGGAAATGGCGTCGGCGGTAATTTTGCCGCGAAGTCCCTGTAATGGGAAAGTGTGTTCGCGCTCCAAACGGGCCTGGATGGAGACCTCGCCGTCGGTAGGAGAAGCCAGGTAGGCGTTGGACAGTAACTGGACGACGACCTGTTGCAGCGCATCCCGGTCACCATGCAAAGGCGGAAGCTGCCCTGGAATGTCCATTTTCAGCGTGATACCCTTTTCGCGGAACTGCTCGCGCGTTGAGGTGATCGCATCGTCAATCACTTCGATCATATCCACATCGCCCGGTTCCAGGGCAAGCTGGCCCGTATCCAGCGCCGTGACGCGGATGAAGTCCTCGAGCAACGTGGTGAGACGATCCACATTGGCTTTAACGCGCTGGAGGAACTGACGCTGCAAGGCGCCCAGAATGCCCACTGATTCACCTAGTAGCAGGTCAACGTAGCCTACAATGGAACTGGCGGGGGTGCGCAGTTCCTGGGCAATGCTCAACATCACTTCCGCATCGCTGACGTTCATAGCTACACTTGGCGGCACCTGTACGGAGTGCGCGAGTTTACCCTGCGCATCCTGCAACGATTCCTCCAGGGTTTGTACCGTGTTCTGCGCCTGGAATAGCTGTGCCTGGAGATCGCTACGTTCCAGCGTAAGGTCTTCAATCATTGTCTTTAGCGCGCCCACGCCATCAGCGCCAAGTTGCTGCAAAAGTTCTCGATTGCCCTCGATCCGTGCGGCCAATTGATCGCGTTCAGTTTGCAGGGCCGTGCTTTCTGCCAGGGAACGATCCCGCTCGGCCTGAAGCTGCGTGCGTTCACCTGCCAGCTTGTTCAATTTCGCAATGGTCCGGTTACGCTCAAAGACGGCCTCTTCGAGATCGGTGCTGAGGGCCGCCATGTCAGCAACCATCTTGGCGCGCTGCGATTCCCATTTTTCTCGGTCTGCGTTTGCACTTCCGCGTTCGTTGCGCAGCGAATCTCGCTGGCGGAGGAGCGCTTCACGATCTTCCGCAAGTCGGCGCAGCTCTGTTTCCATCGCAGCGATCTGCACTTCGCGCTGCGACTCTTTGGCTATCTGGCTCGCAATACGCTTGCGTTCGGCCAGCAGCGTGTCGCGCTCCTGGATTGCGCGTTCGGCCAGCGCCTTATAGTGGCTGCGTTCGTCGGTCAGTTTGAAGAACATGGTCGCAAGCCCCCCTGGCCCGCCCTCAATGCCAAGTCCTTGCAACTGT
>DATGFK010000424.1:0-3205 GCA_035309185.1 Aggregatilineales bacterium | reverse complement strand
GCCTGTTGTAATTCCTGTTGATCGATCTCGCCTTTGGCAATTGCGAGGATTTGCTGTACGTGTTGCTCTTGACCAGTATTTACAGCCTCAATCAGTTTCAGCGTATTCACCGCCCCATCCTACCGCAACCCACCGCCGAATTCACGTGGTATGAGATAATCTCACATCACTACCCATAACGCGGGCTAACACCTTTACCGAATTTGTCCGTGTCAGTTGGTCTTCGCCTTCGTCGGCGTGACCGCCGGGGCTGCACTCTGAATCGTGAACTGTACCGACGGCGAGGTTTGCCCCGAAGCCGAAATGGTCGCGCTGTAGCTGCCCGCCGTCAAATTCAGCGCGGAGGGCTTGATGTAGAAGTGAACGCACAGTTTGGCACCGTCGCTGGAAACCGTCCAGTCATCCTGCCGATTGAAGTTGTCGCCCTGCCATTTGGCGCTAAACACAGTGCCGCGTTTGTAATTATTCACCTCGGCCACGATCCAGATGGACGGGTCGGTCATGTTGAAGGTGGTCGTTTCGTTCTGAGCACAGCCACTGGCATCTGTGCTTTTTGATGTGCTGACTTTCGTAAAATTCAATCCGGCAGGCTGAGGCGTGCCAGCCGCACCCGAAGCCGTGTTATCAGCCGACCCTCCGCTGACGCTGATTGAGGCGGGCTGCGCACTGGCGTTCAGGCGCGCGGTCAAATCCCTGACCTGAGCGCGAGAGGTAGCCAGGTCATTTTGCGCTTTCACCAGGTCGTCGCTCAGCGAGGTCGCCTGGGCAGTGACTGTCGCGCCCAGGTTTTCGTAGGCTGCGATGGTTGCATCCTGCGAGGTTACTGTCGTTTGAAGGATACTGACTGCATCAGAATTGGCGTTACATGCGGCCACGACGAGACAAAGGAAGATAGCGAATAGGACGATCCACAGACGTTGCATTCAGACAATTCCCAGGCGTAAGACATAATCCCAATATGCGGAATGTATAATCATGCCTGTAAAGATGGATTTCGACAATGGTTTTAGGGCAAGTCTCATCAAAAATTAACGGATGGTGAGGACAGGTTGCGCACGAATGCACCTGAAAATCGCGATTTTCTTGCCAAGAAAGCCAGGGCGCAGCACAATCATGGCGCGACTTTATTCAGCAACGAAGGTGTATGATGGATTCTCGTATTCAAAAAATGGCGGAGATTATCATCAACTATTCGACGGCGGTAAAACCCGGCGACCTGGTGCTTCTCCGAGGCACATCGCCCGTGGCTCAACCCCTTTTGCAGGCCATGTATGCCGAAGCGCTGAAGGCGGGCGGACTGGCCTTTGTCTACGTCCACATGAGCGACGAAGACCGCATCGTGATGCAGAATGGCAGCCCGGCGCAGGTCGAGATGATGAACCCCATGCTGAAGCTAATGTACGACACGGCCAACGTCATCGTGCGGGTAGACGCCGACGAAGATACTAAATCGCTGGCACAGTTCGCCACGGATTATCAGCAGGCTCGCGTCAAAGCCAAAGGCGGCCTGCTACGCATCCAGGGCCAGCGCGAGGGCGAAGGGTCGCTGCGACGCTGCTCAACCCTGTTCCCGACTCCCGCCTTCGCAGCCGATGCCGGGATGAGCCTGGAAGAGTACACGGACTTCGTGTATGGGGCTTGCCATCTCTCCGCGCCCGACCCGGTGGCCTACTGGAAGGCCTACGCCGCTGAGCAGCAAAAACTGTGCGATTTTCTGCGCGGCCACAAAAAGCTCCAGGTGCGCGGCAAGAACATAGATATGGAAATGAGCATCGAGGGGCGGACGTTCATTAACGCCGACGGCACCGCTAACTTTCCCGATGGCGAAATCTTCACCGGCCCAGTCGAGGACAGCGTGAACGGCTGGGTGCGCTTCACCTACCCGGCGATCTACCAGGGCAATACGGTCAAAGGCATTGAGCTGCATTTTGAAAAGGGGCGCATCACGAAGGCCAGCGCCCAGGAAAACGAGCAGTTCCTGCTGGCGATGCTCGATACCGATGCCGGGGCGCGCACGCTCGGCGAATTTGCCATCGGCACGAACAAAGACATCAATCGCTTCACAGGCCAGATCCTCTTTGACGAAAAGATCGGCGGCACAGTTCACATGGCCGTCGGAGCCGCTTACCCCGAAACTGGCGCGGTGAATCAATCCACGGTCCACTGGGATATGATCTGTGACATGCGCGACGGCGGTGAAATCCTGGTTGACGGCACGCGATTTTACGAGAACGGGCAGTTCCTGGTTGGCAAGTAATCGGTATTGAATAAACAAGTTCTTCGAGGTCCCCGCGCCGAAAATCGAATAAGCCGCCTGGATCGGCAGGAAGTGGCGATGATTGGAGCGATTGGCCTCCTGGTGATCGCTATCGTGTTCATCATGCTGCGCGGCGACCAGATCGGGCTGGCTGTGCAGGCCTATGGGCCAGCCGGGACAGGCTCCAGCCGCGCCACAATCCGCCTGACGCTGGACGAGGACCTTCTCCCTGCGTCGGCGGCGTCACGGCTGGCGATCAGCCCGGCGGTGCAAGGCACCATGCGCGTCGAAGGCAGCCAGGTGATCTTTCAGCCTGCGCAAGGCTTTAGCCAGGGTCAGCAATATACCATCACTGTGCGCTCAGGGCTGCAAGGGAAAGATGGTCGCCTGCTGAAGCAGGACATCCAATGGGTTTTTCGCGCCGCCGGGCCGCGCATCGTCTACATGGGGCCAGCCGACAGTGTGACGCATGACCTGTTCCTGTTCGATCCGCTGACCGAACCGCCTGGACGACCCGGACAACAGTTGACCCACAGCCCGAAGGGCATCCTCAGCTTTGACGTGGCTCCGGATGGCAGCAGCATTGTCTATGCCGAATTGCAGTCCAAGAGTGCGACTAACCTGTACCTGCTCGACCCGGCCAGCGGGAAATCCAAGCTGTTGTACGCCTGCCCGGATTCGTCCTGCAATGACCCCGCCTGGAGTCCCGATGGGAAGTGGATTGCCTTCGAGAAAGCAGCGCTGGACGCCGGTCTCGGCACGCCAGGATCGCCCCGCACCTGGCTGATCGATCCTGTAACCGGCAGCGCCAAAGCGCTGTTTGCAGAGGGCCAGCGCCTGGGCTACAGCCCTCGCTGGTCGCCGGACAGCCAGCGGATCGCCGTAGCGGACGCCAATGCGGGCGGGATTGACGTACACAACCTGACCACACAGGCGGACGTACTGATC
>DATGFK010000423.1:0-5594 GCA_035309185.1 Aggregatilineales bacterium | reverse complement strand
CAATAAATGAGTCCATCAATTTTGGTTATTGACGACAATGCCTTGAACCGCGATGTTCTGACGGTGATGCTCAAGGAGGCGGCAGTCAGCTATACCACGCTTGCATCACCCCTCGACTTGACACAGGTGCTGGACGGGATGGATCGCCTGGACGCGGTGTTCCTTGACCTGGAAATGCCTGGCATGGACGGCTTCGAGGCGCTGGACTTGCTTAAGGCCCATCCTCTTAGCAAGGCTGTGCCTGTCATCGCATATACCGTTCATGTCAGCCAGGTCAACCAGGCCAAGGCAGCCGGATTTGATGGATTCATGGCAAAACCGATTGACGCAAACAAGTTCTTAGGGCAATTGGGCCGCATTTTACGTGGCGAATCTGTCTGGGAAATCTAAAGGGGGACCGACTATGCAATCCTCGAATCCTCTTAGACCTGACGCATTGGGCACTTTTATCACCAGCCTGTCTACGGCAGATCCGATGCAGTTTGCGGAGGCTGTACGCCAGGTCATGGATCACGCCGAGGAGGCTGTCCCGCAGTTGCTGGCAGCCCTACCGCAACAGGCCGTGTTTTTGCAGCGGCGCCTGGTGAAACTCCTTGCCGACTATGCTGAGGTTCATCCGGATTCGCGTTTGATTGCTCCAATGCTGGACCTGGTTACGGCAGAAGATCCGATTATCGCCAGTGGGGCTTTCCGCATCCTTGCTGACTCTATGGAACAGGTGTGGCCGGACGTTGTTCGGCTGCTGCCCGCCTGCGATGCGCTCATCAAGCTGCAAATCGCCAAAGCGCTGGGTACCGTACACGATCCGAAGGTTGTGCCAGGGCTGATGACCTTGCTCAGGCATACAGACTATGCTTCTCTACGCTACACACTCATCGAAGTGCTTGGGCAGACGGCAGAGCCGGGGGATGCGGACGTGATTGCGCTGATTGAAACCTACCAGAACGACGACGATCATCATGTTCAAGAACGAACCAAACAGGCATTGCTGCGACTGAAAGGTCAGGCGCCGCAAGCGGGAGGACAGGACAAATGACGACCTTGAAGGGCAAACGAATTTTCTATGTCGAAGACGACGTTAACAATCGGGTTATTGTAACGGTCATTTTGGAGCGTGCTGGCGCGGTTATCGGTTTTGAACGTTGGGGTGGAAATGATGCGATCACGCGCCTCAAAGCATTCCAGCCCGTGGATTTGATCCTTTGCGATCTCTCCTTTCCTGGCAAAGTCACAGGATACGAGGTTTTTGAGCGGATCAAGACCGTTCCCGAACTCGCCACGATCCCTATTGTCGCTGTTTCGTCGGCTGACCCGACTATGGAAATGCCCAAAGTACAGGCCAAAGGTTTCGATGGCTTCATCAGCAAACCGGTCAGTATGCTAACCTTTGCCTCCGACCTGGTGCGCGTTCTCGAAGGCGAGAAAATTTGGAGCGGCGCATAGCGCTGACGCTACCTTGTTCCAACTGCAATTGGGTTGGAGTAGCAGCAAATCCTTGACAGCTCTCGCCTGACTCAGTAGTCTAATGCGTAATGTGGCGCGATGCATTCCGCGCCTTCATTCGTTCCGATGAGTTGAACTCAGCCAGCCGGGAGCCAGTTAGACGTTATGAGCCGTGTGGTCAATACCGATAGTGTTGGGAAGGCGCGCAATCAGCACATGCGCACCGCAGCAGAGATGATTCGTCGCCTGAGCCAAAAAGAAGAATTTGATGCTGAAGCCAAAGATATGATTGCCAGCCTTGTTTTTTGCTTCCGCGAGATTGAAGATGGCATTGAAGAGGCGATGCTGGCCTGGGAAAAACGAAATTACTGGAACAAGGTTGAACAGTTCCGCGCGCAGTGGACTTGGGTGGGCACCGCCGCCGCAAAGTTGGAACAGATAATCCGCAGCGAGGCGTGGGATCAGCTTCCAGCGCAGCTTGCCGGTCTGTTCGGCCATTTCTCTGAGATCACGATTAACAAATTTACCCGCGATTCTGATGCCTGGGAGGGCGCTTACGACCGCCTGATGCGCGAACGTCCTCCCGCACGCTAAAGCATGTTTGAACTTCTTTTTCTGGGTACATCGGCCTCTGCGCCGTCGGTCCATCGGGGCCTGCCGGCACAGGTGGTTATGGTCAACGAATACCGCTTTCTCATTGATTGCGGCGAAGGGACGCAACGCCAGTTGTTGCGCAGTGGGATCGGCTTCAAGAAATTGAACCGCATCCTGATTACCCACGCGCACCTGGATCACATCCTGGGCCTGGCCGGTCTTCTCTCGACGTTTATCCGCTGGGAGAGCATGGAAGAACTCGAAATCTATGGGGGAAAAGCGACCCTGGATCGCGTGCAGGGGCTGGTCTACGGCATTGTGCTGCACGGCGAGGAGCCTCCCATCCCGATCCACCTGGTTGACCTGAAGCCAGGGGTATTCTTCGACGACGACGATTTTTCAATCAGCACCTTTCCAGTCACCCATCGAGGGCCAGGCAATGTGGGCTTCATCTTCCAGGAAAAAGCACGGCGTCCCTTCCTGGTCGAAAAGGCCGAGGCCCTGGGTGTTCCACCGGGGCCGGAGCGCGCACGGCTCGTGCGGGGCGAAGCTGTGACCCTTCCCGATGGGCGAACCATCCAGCCTGATGACGTGCTCGGCCTTGACCTGCCTGGCGCGCGTTACGTCCACATCGGCGATGTGGCCCGCACTGACAACATATTCGAGTACGTGCAGGACGCGCACGCGCTGGTCATCGAGGCAACCTACCTGGAAGACGAGGCAGACTTGGCCCGCGATCATGCGCACCTGACGGCTGCGCAGAGTGCGAGACTGGCCCGAGATGCGCACGTTCAAACGCTGATCCTGACTCACATTTCGCGCCGCAACCGGGAACGCGATGTGCTGGCCGAGGCACAGGCCATCTTCCCAAACACCTACGTTGCCCGCGATTTTGACCGGTTCGCCATTGCCAAAGATCGCCCGGTGGAGAAGCTGCCGCCGCCCGAAAAACCTGCCCGCTTGCCTACGCCTGAGTGATGTTTTCCTGACGCCGCCCCTGACCTGGATATAATTGGCCCATCTAAACGGTCTTATCTTGATCGGACTCAACTAAGGTCTTCATGCAAGTTCCCTACTGCCATATCTGTGACAGCGATCCCGACGAAAAGCGCCGCTTCGGTAGCAGCGGTTTGTCGGATGGCGACTACTGCCCGGTCTGCTATCGCCCGTTCTGCCGACACCACGCAGGCAAGGTTCGCTGGCGCTGGCGTGAATCCCGCGAGGTCGCGACAGGCTGGGTTTGTATGGAATGCAAGAACGCCTATCGCCACCGTGAATGGGACCCTACTCGCCGCGAGTGGATTAGTTAGCCGGGCATTCCCATCTGGCAACGCAAACGGGCGGCTTGCAAGCCGCCCGTCTTGATCACGCATGATGACGTGTTTCCCTGCTGAGAAGATTTTCCTACGGAGTGGCCGTCACAAACGACAATGTTGGGGCGCCCGTAATGACCGGCGGAACGGTTGGCGGCACGCCCGTCACCGTGGGCGGGGCTGCCGTCGGAACGCCGCTGCCTGCCAACTGTACTGGGATGCTGGCCTGTTGGGCAACCTGCCCGCTGGCGTTGACCGTATAGGCCACAATATAGGCCACTGCCGCCGAGCCGGGCTGAGGAACACTGACCGTCGTCTGCCAGGGGCCAACGGCGCCCTTTGCAGCCTGTATGGTCGCCAGGGCGCTGGCAATCACGTTGTAACTGGAGTCCTGCAACTGCACGCCAACCTGGTTGTTGAAGGCCGCGCCGCTGCCGGTTACGACAATCGCATTGCCCGTGATGACGCTGTTGATGCCCGGCGCCGTAATGAATAGCGTGCTGGATGCACCACCTGTCGCGCCTGATGCGCTGGTGGGCGTCGGAGCAGTAGCCGAACCCACGATGGCGATAAAGACGGCGTTGGCCCTGGTTAGACCGTCCGCCGAAGAAATGCTGACAGTCAGATCCGTAGTGCCAGTAGCTAGTGGGGTACCGTTGAGCGTGTCCGGCAACTGCATGGCGAACTTCAAAATTCCGCCGGGGCCAATGGTCAGGTTTTGGGCGACAGGATTCGGATTCGTGCCTGTCGCGGGCGAAATGTACAGGTTCACCTTTGCGTCGGTCGGAAAACCCGCTGCGCTGACGCTAACGACAGTGCCTGGTGGGCCACTGATCGGGTTCAGGCCAACCACGGGCACATCAAGTTGAGGGGGTGGTGCGGCTGTTGGCACGGGCGCTGCGCCAGATAGATCGCAAGCCAGCACCGGCAAAGCCAGGAGCAGAAGCGGCAGAATCATCACGGCAAGGCGTCTCATCAACACTTCCTTCCGGCGAAGCTACAGGCAAAATTGTCCAGACAAGTGTAAACAGGATTGCTGGTTTTGAACAGACCTCAAGCCATGCGATGGCTTCAATCCCCCACAGAGCGGCAGTTGATCTCCCTGTCGAGACTCTGTAGCGCACGTTCCACCTGCGCGATTTCACCGGCTTTAATCTTGTTC
The DNA here is from genome assembly GCA_035309185.1 of Aggregatilineales bacterium. Lineage (GTDB taxonomy): Bacteria > Chloroflexota > Anaerolineae > Aggregatilineales > UBA2796 > DATGFK01. The sequence continues at coordinate 1,082 of DATGFK010000423.1, read as the reverse complement.
ATCCAGCGTTGAGCCTCCTCAGTGCCAGGAAGCCATCCGGTTAGCAGGCGCGGCACCGTGTACCGCCAGGCCATGACAATATTGTCGCTATGCTGGTGAGCGTGCCGCAGGATCCACCGCCCAATGTGTATGGCGTGAGCGTTACCGGAGACTCCGTATTCAGCAGCCAGCGCAGCCCCGAACGCGAGTGCGCATTCTGTGCAGTGCCGATAGCGGCTCCCAAGCTCGTTTTGGCAAGTCTTGCAGCGTTGCAGGGTCATGGCAATGTCAAGGATTGTAAAGGGATGCCGATCCCACTCATCCATGACTACCTGTGCCAGGAGACGTTCATCGGCGGAAGAATTCGCTATGTTTTCCCGTTCCAGGAGTGCGCGCCAATCGGCCAGCCAGAGTTCTTCCATGCTGGGGAAGCATCGTTCACACGCCGGGTAGTTCATGCCAACAGGCTTGCCGCACTTGCTGCATATTTCGACTCGCCTGGGTCGTGGAACGCGGCCTAATGCCGAGCGACGCCAAGCCGCGTTACCGTCAAGGCTGAACTCGTCCAGCATCGCCTGACTCTCCATTGGTACTGCTCAGCAGGAGGCGAACACAAAATGTGCTCCCGACTCCGACTTCGCTTTCGGCGGTCAGGCTCCCGCCGTGCAGCTCGACAATTTCTCTGGAAATGGGCAGACCCAATCCGGTGCCCTGCCAGACTCCCGAATCCTGGTCGGCGCGGAAAAAGGGTTCAAAAATGCGCGAAATATCTTCAGGGCGGATGCCGACGCCTGTATCAGTGACATGCAAATGGGCAAACTGGTGGGCGGCTTCCTCCAATTCCAGCGACAGCGTAACGCGCCCGCCGGCTGGCGTATAGTGGATGGCGTTTACGATCAGGTTTGTAATGACCTGTCGCATCCGGCTTTCATCAGCCTGAACATGCAGCGGCGTTGGCGTTAGCACCATCGTCAGCGAGATATTTTTGGCCGCGGCTTCCGGCTGTTGGACGGCCACGACGTCCCTGACCAGGTCTTGCAGACAGATATCGCCCAACTTCAGCGAAACAATGCCTGAGTCGAAGCGAGCCGTATCGAGTAACT
>DATGFK010000422.1:0-3834 GCA_035309185.1 Aggregatilineales bacterium | reverse complement strand
GTGGGTGCTGCGCGGAGTCAGCCATTCGCCTGCCCAGGGCCGTTTCGATTTTGTAGGAGGAGCCCTCATTTCGTTATCGCTGGTCGCACTCAACGTGGGTTTGGGCGGCAGCACAGAAATTGTTTCGTCGAGCAGCCTGTTGGCATCGGACGCTCTGAGTAATCCTTCTCCCTTCAGCCTGCCGCTTCTGGCGGCAGCCATCGTGTGCTTTGGAATATTCTTGTTATGGGAAGCCTTCCAACGTAATCCGTTGATCGAATTGCATCTGTTCCGCAAACGCAACGTGGCTGCCGCGTCGTTCACGAATTTGATGGTTGGCTTTTGTTTGATGCTTGGACTGGTCAGCGCGGCCCTCCTGGTCTACCTTCGCGCCGACAATGCCAGCGCCGATTCCATCGCCCAGGCCGCACAAAAGGCCGGAATCTTGCTCTCCGGGTTAACCATCCCGATGGCATTGGCTGCTATTCCCGGTGGATACCTGGCTGACCGGATCGGCTACCGCCGTACCACAATGATTGGCATGACGCTGGCTGGAATCGGATTCCTAATCGCCGCCGTCACCTGGACAGAGGTGACGCCTGACCTTATCCTGGGCGGTGAGATGGCAATTGCAGGCGTCGGCCTGGGTCTTACCATCTCGCCCATTGGCACCGCCGTCATAAACGACGCGGGCGACAGCCAGCGCGGCGTTGCCTCGGCGCTTGTCATCATCCTGCGGCTCGTGGGTATGACCCTGGCGGTATCGGGCCTTACAACGTTTGCCATCAGCCGTGTCCGCGATCTGCTGGCTTCGGTGCAGCCCTTCATTCCCCCCGCCATGACGCCCGATCAGATTCAGCATTGGGCGGTACACGCCTACTTTCAACTTGGCATCCACGTCATTGATGAACTGCTGGCAATAGGCGCAGTTGTTAGCTTGCTGGCGCTGCTGCCCGCCCTTTCCCTTCGGGGAAGAGGACAATCCGACACCTGATTGGCGATCTTGACGATTGTGGCGCTAATATACTTCTTACTCGCCACTCTCGTGCGAACCGCGTATAATTATCGTAATCTCATCATGCGGCAAAGTTTCGCGCGCCCATACTGCCGCCTCCGTCCTTCAGCAGTTTGTAATGCCTCTAAAAACGCCAGATCGTTATTGAGATACAACTGCTATGGCGAGAAGTGTAGATTACAGGTAGAGTAAGGGATACAGCAAGAACGTTGGACAGAGACGATCATCGCTAGGGAAGTTGGCTACTGCGCGATAGCCAGGTATTGGAGGGCATAAGACGTGCCGAACAAAATGGAGCGTTTTACTCAGCGCGCACGACGGGTTTTAAGTCTGGCGCAAGAGGAAGCTGAACGATTACAGCACAGCTATATTGGAACTGAGCATCTTCTCCTTGGTCTGATGCGAGAAGAAGGTGGTGTCGCGGGGCGGGTGCTGCGTGACCTGGGGCTAGACCCTCATCGTGTGCAGGAATTGGTCGAACGCATGACTCGCGCCGGGCAGCGGACGACGAACACCCGGCTGGACCTATCGCCCGGTACGAAAAAAGTGCTGGAACTTGCGGTTGACGAAGCGCGCCGCATGGGCCATCACTACATTGGGACGGAACATCTGCTGCTGGGCCTCGTGCGCCAGACGGATGGTATTGCCATTGACGTTCTAAAGCGCCTGAACGTCAGCCCGGAGGAAGTTCGCCGCCAAACCCGGCGGGTGCTCCAGGAAAGCCCCGTGCAAGGACGCCAGGCGAGTTCGGCTACCGACAAGCCAAGTGTCCCCTCATCGCCGCGCGAGCCGCGCCGCGCAGGTGTCAAGACGCCGCTCGTTGATCAACTAGCTACTGATCTGACCGCGATGGCCGAGGAAGGCAAGCTCGACCCGGTGGTTGGCCGCGAGATGGAGATCGAGCGTGTCATCCAGATTCTGAGCCGCCGTACCAAGAACAACCCGGCGCTCATCGGTGAGCCGGGCGTTGGGAAGACGGCCATCATCGAAGGTCTGGCACAACGTATCGTCAACCGGGAAACTCCGGAGACCTTGCTTGACAAGCGCGTCCTTCAGCTTGACGTAGGCAGTCTGGTCGCGGGCACAATGTATCGCGGCCAGTTCGAGGAACGTCTGAAGCGGGTAATCGAGGAACTGAAATCATCTGACAGCATCCTCTTCATTGACGAGGTTCATATGCTGGTTGGGGCGGGGTCGGCGGGCAGCAGCGTGGACGCTGCCAATATTCTGAAGCCAGCTCTGGCTCGTGGTGAATTGCAGTGCATCGGCGCGACGACCTTTGACGAATATCGCAAGCATATCGAAAGCGATGCTGCCCTGGCCCGTCGCTTCCAACCGATTTTTGTGGACGAACCCAGCATCGAAGAGACCATCGAAATTCTCAAGGGCATCAAACAGCCCTACGAAGAACACCACAACCTGGAGATCACCGACGAGGCGATTGAATCGGCTGCTTATCTCTCGGCCCGCTACGTGCCGGATCGTTTCCTGCCGGACAAAGCCATTGACCTCATTGACGAAGGCGCCAGCCGCGTACGCATGTACAAAAGCCCGGAGGCGATCCGAGTCCGCCGTGCCGAAGCCGAACTGGCCGACATTGGCGAAGAACTCGAAGAACTGGGTCACGACATGACCGACGACCAGCGCCAGGAACTCAAAACACGCGAGGCCGAACTGGTCAGCCAGCTTGAGACGCTCAAAGCGGGCTGGAACCCTGAAACCAGCAAACCTCGCCTGACGGCAGAGGACGTGGCGGAAGTTGTTTCGATGTGGACGGGTATCCCGGTCACAAGCATTAGCGGTGACGAGTCTCAGCGCTTGCTGAAGATGGAGGAACATCTCCATAGCCGGATTGTGGGTCAGAACGAAGCCATCGAGGCCATTTCAAAGGCTGTACGGCGTGCTCGTGCCGGTTTGAAGGACCCCAAACGTCCCATCGGCTCCTTTATCTTCCTGGGGCCAACCGGAGTGGGCAAGAGTGAACTGACCAAGGCCCTTGCCGAGTTCATGTTCGGCAGTGAGGACGCGCTTGTCCAATTGGATATGAGCGAATTCATGGAGCGCCACACGGTTGCCCGCCTGGTCGGCGCGCCTCCTGGATATGTTGGATACGAGGATGCGGGCCAGTTGACCGAAGCGCTGCGCCGCCGCCCATATTCGATTGTCGTCTTTGACGAAATCGAGAAGGCACACCCCGAAGCCTTCAACATGCTTTTGCAAATCATGGAAGAAGGCCATTTGTCCGATGCACGTGGACGCAAAGTGGACTTCCGCAACGCCATCATCGTCATGACCAGCAACGTCGGCGCCGACGTGATCAAGCGCGGTTCGGTGCTCGGTTTTGAAGTCCCGCGCGACGAACAGGAGAGCGAAGTTCAGGCTTACGACGAGATGCGCAAGAAGGTCATGGATCAACTCCGTCGCGCCTTCCGACCCGAATTCCTGAACCGCGTGAGCGCCACCATTGTATTCCGGTCATTGACCCGTCCAGAACTGACTCAGATCGTTGACCTGGAACTCAACAAGGTGCGTGAACGCCTTTCAGAACACGCGCTCGTGCTGGATGTGACCGAGCCAGCCAAAGAACTGCTCGGCAACAAAGGCTACGATCCCGAATTTGGGGCGCGCCCGCTGCGCCGCGTGATTACGAACATGGTGGAGGATCGCCTCTCCGATGGCATTCTGGCAGGAACTTTCAAGCTCGGCAGCACGGTTCACATTGACGCGCTAGAAGGCGAACTGGTCATGACTACCATCGAGACTGAGGCGCATCCGGCGCCCGACGCAGAAACCGAAACTGAAACAGCGTCGCCTGAAATGTAAGGCCTAGCGGCTCGTAT
>DATGFK010000421.1:0-7468 GCA_035309185.1 Aggregatilineales bacterium | reverse complement strand
CACGCGACGTAGTCCGCAGCCCAGCACGGCATACGACTTGTCATCTACAAGGAACATTACCGTCTTGACAATCTGTTCAGGAACGACGCCAAGCGCTGCCGCAGCAGCGGGCACCGTGGGCGTCTCTACCGTCGCATGGATGATCTCGCCTGGGATCGCGTTTGCAGTCAGAAAGACCTGTAGATCGTCGGGTGTCCAGACAGTTTGATCGTTTGGGGGATGGGTCGTCATTCCTTAACAGGCTCCATTTCTGACCAGTTATGGCCGAAATTCGCTTCGGTGCGGAGCGGCACATCCAGCTTGAGCGCGTTCTCCATGACCTCGCGGGCCAGGGAAGCCATTTGGGTCACTTCGGCGTCAGGCACCTCAAAGACCAGTTCGTCGTGTACCTGCAAGATCATCGAGGCGTGGGGCATCTCGGCCTTGAGCCGCTTTGAGAGTTGGATCATGGCGATCTTGATGATGTCGGCGGCGGTTCCCTGGATCGGCATATTGATGGCCTCGCGTTCGGCGCGGGCGCGCTGCATGTGCGCCTGCTGACCGGCGGCTTTGCCGCGCAGTGAAGGAAAGTAGCGGCGGCGACCCAGCAGTGTTTCCAGGTAGCCATTCTGCTCGGCAAAGCGCTTGCTGCCTTCAAAATAGCCCTTCACGCCGGGGAAGCGCTCGAAGTAGCGCTCGATGAACTGGTCGGCGTCCTTCTTCGCCATGCCGCTTTCGCGCGCCAGCCGCTGTGCGCCCATGCCATACATCAATCCGAAATTGACCCGCTTGGCAAAATAGCGCTGCTCTTTGGTGACCGCTTCCAGTGGAATATTCATCACGGCGGCGGCAGTGGCCTTATGAATGTCCTGGTCGTTTGCGAAGGCCTCGCGCAGGAAAGGATCGCCGCTGAAGTGGCCCAGGATACGTAGTTCCACCTGGCTGTAATCCACGCTGACCAGAGCGTGAGCGGGCGGCGCGATAAACGCCTTGCGTACGCGGCGACCCTCCTCGGTGCGGATGGGGATGTTTTGCAAATTGGGGCTGTCGCTGCTGATGCGACCTGTCACCGCGCCAATCTGGTTATACGAGGTGTGAATGCGGCCCTCCGAGTCGACCTGTGTGGGCAGGCTGTCTACGTAGGTGCTTTTCAGCTTATCCAGGCCGCGCCATTCCACGATCCGGGCGGCAATCTCGTGGTGCTGGCTCAGCGTTTCCAGCGTATCGGCATCAACCGAGAAGCCGTGGGCGGATTTGCTCAAGCCAGCCGTGGGAAGACCCATCCGCACAAACAACACGTCATTAAGCTGCTTGGGGCTGCCGATGTTAAACGGGCCTCCGGCCAGCGTAAAGATGTGTTCCTGGATCTCGGCCAGGCGCGCATTAAATTCCTGGCTCAGTTCGGCAAGGTAGTCCAGGTCGAGTTTAATGCCATGCATCTCCATATCAACCAGCACCGAAATCAGCGGCATCTCGATGTCGGTAAATACCGAGAGCAAGCGCGTTGGATTGCCTTCAAAGGGCGCGTCCAGAACTTTGCGCAGTGGCTCGACCAGCCGATAGGTCATGGCGGCATCGGCGGCGGCATACGGTGCGACGAGCGAGACGGGCACGCGATCCATCGTGATCTGGTTCTTGCCCTTGCCGATCAATTCCTCGATATGCGTCATTTGCACGTTGAGGCGGTCTTCGGCCTGATCTTTGAGTCCCTTGCGGCGGCTGTCCGGGTTGTTCAAAAATTCCGCGATCATTGTGTCGAAGCCGATAGGCTGCACGTCCAGACCGCAGCGCCGCAGCATGATCATGTCGTAATCGGCATTATGGGCATACTTGGGGATGTGGGGATTGGTCATGGCCGGGGTAATGGCCGCGATTACCGTCTCCAGGGGAAGCTGCTGGGGCGGTTCGCCCCCGGCTGGCGCGGCGTGGCCTACGGGAATGTAAAAGCCGGTGTCGCCGTTAACGGCCAGGGAAATACCAACGATCTGCGCCTCCATCTGGTTGGTTCCAGTGGTTTCCGTATCGAAGGCGATGCCCTGCGCGCCGTCCAGAGTCAGCACCAACTCCGCCAGCGTTTCCGACGAATCAACAATAATCGTGTTGACAATCGGTTCGATGTGCTGCGGCGGCTGGAACCCTTCGGGTGCGGCCTCGCCCGTATCGAATAAGTTCATCTGAAGGCCCGACCCCTGTGCAGCCTGGCTGTTGGCGGAACCGTCTGGCTCTTTCTGTGCCCCTGGCAGGCGAGTCGCCAGGTGACGGAATTCGAGGACTTTGAACAACCGGGCGACGACTTCAGGGTCGTAATCGTGGGCCACGCACTTTGACAGGTCAAATTGAACGTCCAGATCGCGCTTGATGCGCGATAGGTTGCGGCTGAGAAAAGCATTGTCGCGTCCCTGTTCCAGTTTGTCGTGCTGGCTGCCCTTGATCTCGTCCAGGTGTTCGTAAACGCTTTCCAACGTGCCATATTTCTGGAGCAACTGAGCGGCGGTCTTCTCCCCGATTCCGCGCACGCCGGGGATGTTGTCGGAAGGGTCGCCGACGAAGCCCTTGAAATCCACGTACTGGTCGGGACTTACGCCGAAGCGCTCACTGACACGGGCAAGGTCGTACACCTCACCCGTGCTGCCACTGCCCCGGCGGGCCTGGCCGCGCAAGGGCGGCATTTCGATGGTGGTATGTTCGTCAATAAGCTGCATCAGGTCGCGGTCACCGGTCACAATGTGAACGTCCACGCCTTGCGCTACGGCCTGCCGCGCCACCGTGCCGATCACGTCGTCGGCCTCAAAGCCAGCTTTTTCCAGGATAGGAATATTAAAGGCCTGCACCAGTTCGCGGATGCGATCCAACTGCACGGCCATCGCGTCGGCCATTTCGTCGCGGTTGGCTTTATAGGCGCTGTAGGTCACCTCGCGTCCGCTCAAGCCCTGGTCAAAGGTCATTGCCAGGTATTCGGGCGGGTTAGGCGATTGCAAGATGTCCAGCAGGGTGCGGGCCACGCCCCAGGTCGCGTTGGTCGGTTCGCCGCTGACTGTGATGAACGAATCGAGCGGCAGGCCGTGAAACTGCCGGTAGGCCAGGGCATGACCATCTATCAAGACAAGGCGTGGTTTTGCTTGTGAGTCGCTCATGGCAATCCCATCGTTTCGTTAGAACAAAAGAGCTAAGAGTATAGCAGATTGTACTCACAAATAAAGGGTTATGCAGCGGTGTTCATGTACTCGACAAACTGCGCGATCTCCTGCTGCGTCACGGCGCGGCCCGGCGCGACAATATAGTAGGCATCGGCCCATAGGGCACCCTGGCCTGAGCGTTCGGCTGTCTCGCGGAGCAACGATTCAATGGTAGCCGTCGGCGTCTCGTTGGCCGGGATACTGATCTGTGCGGAGACGTAGGTCGGTTGGATGTCCGTGCCGTCAAGTTCCCAGGCGTGGGCGCGTGTCACGGCGGCGATCCATTCGACCAACATCTCGGTGATGTCGGGCGGCAACGATCCCTCGCGCGGCAGCCAGACAAAAGCGTAGGCAGTCTGCGGCCCTTCGGCGCGGGGCGGTTCGGTCTGCGCCGAAGCACTCGACTCCGCAGCGGCCTGACGCAGCCCATCGGGTGGTCGCAGGCCAGTCGGACGCGAGGGCAGTGTGATAGCGGCCTGGGGTTCGGCACTGCCGGGTGGCTCAGGAACCCGTTCGAGCGCATTGAGCAGATCGCGCGCCTGCTTGCGGATCGTTTTCAGGGGCGTATCAGACGGGAAGAGCATTGAGAGGATCATGCCCTGAGTGCTGGCAATCGAGTACAGGAGGTAATCACCCGCTTCGGGCACGTGAATGAAGCGCACCAGTGAAGCGCCTTTTTCCGGTTCTTCCTGCCATGCAGTGCTGATCACTGCCACGGCGCCCGCCACGTCCTGAGTCGAAAGCTGACCGGCTGCGGCGATCAATGCCGAACCCCGTGTGACCAGGGTGGCTGCTGCCGCGCTGTTAACCGTCCACTGCGTAAGCTGGACAGCCAGAGTCGCCGCCGAGCCTTCGGCGGAGGCGGTATCCGGACTGTCCGCAAAGGCAGTAGGCGGCGGTGTCTGCTTTCCCTCTGCGATGCCTTCCGTCAGCGTGTCCGCCTGGGATGCTGCGATGCTGGCGAATTCTGCGATGGCAGGCTCGAATACTTCCGGCTCTGCTTTACCCTCGAAGTCTGTGTCACGCTGATCGCGTTCAAGTTCTTCCTGGACGACACCGCCCATCGGCTGGGTTTCGCCCGGAAACGGACTCAGCAGTTGGGATTTCTCAAAGATGGGCGTATCCTGGATTTCAACCGGCGGTTCTTTAGCACCCAACGGCGGAGGCTTTGTGTCGCGTACGCCCTCATTTTGATCTGCGTGCGAGGATGGTCGCGACATTGCGGATGATGGCTCTAGCTGGGTCAATTCAAAATCCTGCGCCCAGGCTGGCATCGGCAAGGGGGCAGGCAGCCTATCTCCGATCTCCTGTTCGACGCGCGCGACAAATTCCGGCAGAACCAGACTTTCCAGCGGCACGGTATCGTCGGATACCGCATCGAGGGCCAGCGCCGCAGCCTCTTCACGGGCCGTCGTCTCGCCGCCCGGCGCGTCAGGCTCGGACAGCAGAATATCCAGGATTTCAACCGGCGGTGAGGAGGCCTGTTTTGGCTCCTCAATGGAAGGAGGTGCAGCTTGCCCGCTGACCAGGTCACGGATCGTTGCCCCTTCGGGCACCTCTGGTTCGTCGGGGAGCGAAGCCTCAAGATGGTGGACCAGCTTTTCAACTGCCTGAAGCTGATCTCGCTTCTCGGAATGAGGCGCAGAATCATCAGGAGTCACCGGTTGGTTTTTCTGTGTAACGTCGCCGCTGTGCATTGTTGACACCAGACGCCTGAATGTATCATCGGGTTCTACGGGCGGTTCGGCAGGCAGCAGTTCGCCTTTTTTCTGAGCGGCTTTGGCTTCCTTGCTGATCTGTTTTGCCAGGCTGCCTTTAGCGGCGACCGCCTGGCGGACGACAGGTTCAAGCTGGCGGGCGTAATAAGGCTTGGTGATGCTGCCCTGAGTATCTAGCGATGGCAGAAGGGCTACTTCAGATTCCGTGCGGGGACTGGTGAGGATAAACAGGCCCGGTTGAATCGCGCGCAGTGCCGCGATCAGGGTCGTCAGGGGCATGTCGGCAATGTGGAAGTCAAGGACTACCACGTCCTGCGGCTGGCGCTGGACGAGTTCGAGGGCCGCTTTACCGTTGGCAAAAACGCTGACACTGTAATTGCCTGCCTGTTCCAATGCCCGCTTGACCGGAACCGCAAAGGCGATGTCCGGATCGACAATCAACACTCTTGTGGTCATGAGCGATATTTTAGCTCAATTGGTTCTATCGCGCATGACAGGCTTTGCCAGCCTTGTGCGCTGCTCGAAGGAGTTAGGGGCTTTCACGCGACCAGGGCTGGTTCAAGGATCGCCTCAATGTCGGCCAGGGATTCGGCGCGCACCAGGCTAGCGCGCATCTCCGCCGCACCGGGCATCCCGATTGGGTATTTGGTCAGTTGCCCGCGCAATTCACGGATGGCCTGGATTTCGGGCATGAGAGTCGTTTCCATCATCAGCCGGGCATGGCGCAAAGCAGCCCAGGCCCGTTCGCTGGAGGTCGACCCTGGGAGAGTCTCGCCTGTGCGAAGCTCGTGTGCAATCTGGCGGAAGACCCAGGGATTGCCGAGTGCAGCCCGGCCAATCATCACGGCATCGCAGCCGGTCTCGGCAAACATACGCGCGGCATCCGCCGCCGTTTTCACGTCGCCGTTGCCGATGACGGGGATGTCTTTGACGGCCTGTTTGACCTGCCGGATCATGTCCCAGTCGGGTTCGCCGGTGAAGCCCTGCGAGGCTGTCCGCGCGTGGACGGCAATGGCCCGCACCCCGGCAGATTCGGCAGCGCGGGCGAATTCCACGGCGGTGAGATGATCCCGATCCCAGCCGCTGCGGACTTTGACCGTAACTGGAACGTTCACAGCATTGACCACTGCTTCTACCACGCGCGTCGCAGTACACACGTCACGTAGAAGAGCAGCGCCCGCGCCAGTCTTGGCGACTTTGGGCACCCAGCAGCCCATGTTGATGTCTACGATGTCCGCGCCCTGATCCACGACAATGCGGGCAGCTTCGGCCATGACACCGATGTCCGCGCCGAACAACTGGACGGCAAAGGGGTGTTCAATCGCTCGCCAGTCGAACATTGTCAGCGTTTTGGCGTTACGGTAGTGAATGGCCTGGCTGCTGATCAATTCGGTGCAGACCAGGCCGCAGTCACCCATTTCACGGCACAGCACGCGGAACGGGTGGTTGGTTTGACCGGCCATCGGGGCCAGGGTGAGCGGCGTGTCAATGGTGATGCTGCCGATCTGGATCGGTTTAAGGGCCACAACGGGTGCGTTCGGTTGAATTTGACTAACATCAGGTGATTGCATGATCGGATTATCTCAATCAGCGGGAGCGATGTCAACGGTCAGGACGGCGCCGCTTCCCTGTCTTATTTCCCATCGAGAGCGAGGCACAAACAAGCTAACATATTTCATGCGATACTAGAGATAGTTCAAACCGTTTGAGTGTAGGATCAGATGGTTTCGTCAAGTCGCAGCCGGAAGGAGCGACGTGGATGAAAAAAGTAGCCATTCTACATTACGCCAGCCCTCCGACTGTTGGCGGCGTAGAGGAAACCATCGCCTACCACGCACGGGGATTGGCTGACCTCGGCTATGCGGTGCGTGTGGTGACCGGCAGGGGGGAATCGTTCGACAGCCGGGTCGAAACCTGTGTCAACCCGCTGTTCGGTTCGCTCGATGCACGTGTCCTCAAGGTGAAATCTCAACTGGACGCCGGGCAGGTTTCGTCCAACTATCACACGCTGCTATCAGATGTTCGCGAAGGACTGCTGGCCGCATTCGACGGGATCAACTGCTGCATTGCCCATAACATCGCCACGTTGAATAAAAATCTGCCACTCAGTGCGGCACTGGCTTCCCTGGCCCAAAACCAGCAGATCAAGTGGATCACTTGGTGCCACGACCTGGCCTGGAAGAACCCTGAATATCTCAAAGAATTGCATGACGGACAGCCCTGGGATCTCCTACGGAAAGTATGGCCGAACACCCGTTACGTCACCGTTTCGGAGGATCGTCGCGGTCAACTGGCGGACATGCTCGGCATAGGGCCGGAACGCATTGCCGTGATCTTACCGGGAGTCGATCCCGCCCGCTTTTTCCATTGGACTGCGGAAACGCGGGCGCTCGTCACTCGCTCAGGTCTGCTAGATGCCGATGGCCTGTTCCTGCTTCCGGCCCGATTGATCCGCCGCAAGAATGTCGAGCTGGCGTTGCGCATCCTTGCCGAGATCCGAAAGCAATCCGGGCGTGATTTTCGACTGATCGTGAGCGGACCGCCTGGGCCGCATAATCCGGCCAACACAGGCTATCTCCAGGAGCTGCTTGCCCT
>DATGFK010000420.1:0-9912 GCA_035309185.1 Aggregatilineales bacterium | reverse complement strand
CTGAAGACCGCCAGCGGCGTCTTCATTTCGTGAAAGGCATGACGAATCGCTTCTTGCCAGTGGGATTGATCGAGAGGTATCTCGTCTGTCTCCTCGATTTGAATCAAGAGTCTATTCGCGGTGGGTGTGTTCTCCACCATGCGCAGCACGGTGATTTTGACCTTACGCTCCTGGCGGAAGGTAGGGAGCGGTACGCGATAGGCAAATGTCGCCAGGTCGCGCGTGCCTTTTGCCTGCACAAGCGCCTCGGCGATCCGCTCGGACAGCGAGCCGTCCGGGCCATCAAGGGTCAGGCTTTGGCCCTCGGCTTTATCGCTCAGCCCCAGGAGACGGCGCGCGGCGGGGTTCAGCAGCCGGATGCGCCGACCTTCTAGCAGTAACAGGCCCACCGGCGTTTTTTGAAAAATCGCCTCGATTAAAGGCGTGCTACTGTCGCGCTCCTCACCTTGAATTTGCTGGCTCACGCTCATAGCCCCTCCGGCTAGACCAGGCCAGACGTGCTCTTTATTCGTATACGAAGAACGAGATCGTCAGCGGATTATCAATCAGCACGTCACCTACTAAACGGACTTCCCAGATGCCATTATACAGTCCACCCTTTTTAGGTGTGTGACCGGAAAAAGTAAACGTCGCGTCGTCGCCAGGCTTGACCGGATCGGTGTTGCTCATAATGATCCGGATGGGCGCCTGGAACTGCTCACCGCTGATGTAATTCAAGAACATGCCTGGAAGCCAATCACAGTCGCTCGTATTGCGCAGCGTAATGGTGCGCGTGAACTCCGTGTCGGCCAGGATCGGGTCTTGCTGCGGTGGTTTGCTGACAATCTGGCGGTAGGCTTTCACGCAGCGTTCCGCCGTGCCAGTCAGGTCAATCGTCGGCGTGATGGATGCGGCCTTGGTCTGGAAGAAGGCGTCTAATGTCTGTTGCACACTGGTTGCGGTGATATTCTGCGAGATCTGTGTTCCAGCATCAATTGTCGCGGTGATGTTCGGCGTGGGCGTGAGTGATTCGGTTGGCGTGGGTGAGATCGTCGGAGTCGGCGAGATGCTGGGTGTCAGTGTGATGATCGGCGTATCCGTGGGGGAGGGTGTGGTAGTGCCCGCAGGGATTCCGGCGAGTACCGTCGCGGTCAACGCATCGGCCCCGGCGGTGCTGGTATTGTTGCCCATCGCAACCGCCAGCGCGGTGCTTGTAGCGTTGGCGTCCGCCCCAGCTTTGAATTGCCTGGTAGCCAGGGCCATCACCGCCAGCAGCAGCACGATTCCCACCACGCCAATGGCTGCCATTCCGAGCAGTGAGCGCTGCGGTGGCGCGGTGACAGCGGTGCTGGTCGTCGTTGCAGGCGGCGCGACCTGTCCCGCCAGGCGAGAAGCGGTATCATCCTTGGTCAGTTCTCCCGGCGCAGGGACGCCGCGCGGCGGAGCCGCTACAAAGAACGTGCCCGAATCGGTGATCTTGATGCCCGAATACTCGTTGAGTTCCACGAGCATGGCCTCGGCGCTCTGGTAGCGCTCGTCGGGGTCTTTAGCCATGGTCTTCATGATGAAACGTTCAAGCTGTGGGGGAACGTCCGGGGCCAGCGCCCTCGGCGACGGTACCGGTTCGTTGAGGTGCTTCAGGATGACGGCCAGGGGCGTTTCTGCGTCGTAAGGCAGTTTGCCAACCACCATCTGGTACAGGATGACGCCCAGGCTATACAGGTCGGCGCGCTCATCGCCCTGGTCGCCCAGGCCCTGTTCGGGCGCCATGTAGGCCGGAGTCCCGACCATGCCGCCGCTGGCAGTAAACTGAATACCAGTGACGATCTTGGCGATGCCGAAATCCGTCAGGATCACGCGCCCATCGCTGTCGAGCATCAAATTTGCCGGTTTGACGTCACGGTGGATCATATTGCGGCGGTGCGCGTAGGCCAGCGCTTCCGTCGCGCCGCGCATGATGCGGAGGGTTTCGCCCATCGGCAGCTTTTCGGAGCCAAGTTCGGTCAGACGCTCTTTGAGCGTTTTGCCGTCAATTAGCTCCATGACCATGTAATAGCTTTCGCTATCGGAATCGAAGTCGAAGTCGTACACCTGTACGATGTTGGGATGGCGCAACTGCGCGACGTTTTTGGCTTCGCGCTCGAAACGTTCTTTGAACTCCGGATCGTCGGCCAGGAAGGGATGAAGCAGCTTGATCGCCACGAATCGGTCAAGGCTGGCCTGGTAGGCTTTATAAACTTCCGCCATTCCCCCACGGCCAAGTCGTGCGATGATTTCGTACTTGCCGAGTTGCTTTCTTACCACGGGTGATTCGGCTGCCTTCTAATGCATAAACTGTGGATAGTATAACATATCTTGCACTATCGCCAGTGCAATTATCCACATTGTGCTAAACTAATGCACAATTCACAGCAATTATTACTTCAGCCTGTGTCGGAGAGCGAAACCGCCCGTCCACACGGCAGAGGACTGGGCCAACCAATGAGGGTTCGATTCTGGGGCGCTCGCGGGGGGATACCTACCCCAATGAGCGAAGCCGATCTTCAAGATAAAATCAAAGCTGCACTGCTCAACGCCGTCGGCGTGGATCTGACTGACCGGGAGGCCATAGATCGCTACGTCGAACGCCTGCCGCCGTTCATCGCCTCGACGGCTGGCGGCAACACGGCCTGCGTAGAAGTGCGCGTCGGCGGGGAAGTCCTGATCCTGGACTGTGGCTCCGGGATGCGCGCGCTGGGCAACGAACTCATGAATGAGTCCTTCGGTAAGGGACAGGGCCGGGCGCACATCTTCATCACCCATACGCACTGGGATCACGTCCAGGGGTTGCCATTCTTCAACCCCATGTACGTGCCCGGCAATGAATTCTACTTCCACAGCCCCTATCCTGACCTTGCGGAGCGTTTTGAAGACCAGCAGCGCGAAATCTACTTCCCGGTCAACCTGGAATACATGCGCGGCAAACGCACCTGGGAACTGCTCGATCCCTCGGAACGGGTGATGATCGGCGATGTCGAAGTTGGCCTCGCCAAGCTGTCCCACCCCGGCGGCGCGTATGCTTACCGCTTCTGCCACGAAGACAAAATCCTGGTCTACGCCACCGACGGCGAATATCACCGCATGGACACGGATAGTACCGCCCGCTTCGTGGAATTCTTCCATGACGCCGACCTGCTGATCTTCGATTCGCAGTACAGCTTTGAGCAGGCCATTGATGAAAAACGCGATTGGGGCCATAGCACTCCCAAGATGGGCGCCGAATTGGCCTTCCGCGCCGGAGTGAAACGGCTGGCCCTCTTCCATCACGATCCCATCGCGTCAGATGAGAGCCTGTGGAGTTCGGTGGATGAGGCGTACCATCACCTGGTTTTTCGCAGCCGGGGCGCGCGTATGAACATTGACAGCCTGGCCCAGGTCTTGCTGGCCCGCGAAGGGCTGACGGTTGACCTGTAGGCCTCCCTGGCGCGAACGGCGGACAGCGCAGCGCCATGTTCCCACGATTCCCATGCGATTGTTTGATTTTTATAACAGAAACCTGTGGGCGCATTATGGCAAATAGCGCTATAACACCTTGCTGGAAAGACCCCTATTAATTGATAACTGATTGATAACTGATGGCGACATCACTATGCAGACCAAAAAACACGTCTTGATCGTCGAGGGCCACGAAGGCTGGCGAAACGTTCTCCACAAGGCTATCCCGGCGGAGGATTTTGACGTTCAACTGGCCCAGAACTACGACGAGGCGATGACCGCCCTGAACGCGCAGACCTTCGACCTCGCCATCGTCGATCCGGTACTGGAGGGCGCGGATTCACTGGCCCCTTTAAGCGCCCATCCAATCACCGAAGGGACGGATGGCCTGCGTCTCCTCAATCGCCTGATCTCGCGCTTCCCACACACCCGGCTGATCATCCTGAGCGGATCGGTGGGCCGCGAAATGCTCCGCAATTCGCTTGAACTGCCGCCCGAACTGCCCGTCATTCAGCGCCAGGAATGGGACGAGCGGCGCTTCTTGCAGACGATGAGCCATCTGCTGGCCGAAGACTTTGTGGAACGCTGGGGGCCGCCCGAACCGCAAATTGACATGCCCGACGGCGGGGCATTGCGCTCGCCCATCCATGAGCGTTACGAGGGCCTGACCGGGCCGCTGACGCCAACGGGATTTACGGCCCCGCTGCCTACCGGATTGGTGCCCCCACCCGTCGGGTCACGGCGGGACAGGCCGCGCGTGCTTGTCGTAGACCACGATCCCGAATGGCAGCACCGGCTGGCCGAACTGCTGGAATCAAAGCTGTTCTTCTGGCGGGTCGCCGCCGACCTCGAACAGGCCATTGAACGCCTGCGCCTGGAAAGCTTTCACGTGGTGATTACGGATTTGAAGCTGGAGCGCTCAGACATACCTCTCCAGGATAGCGGGGGCTGGCACCTGCTGGATCACCTCATGCGGCATTCGCCCAGGCCGAAGTTCTTTGTCAGCAGCGGCGAGGCCACACGCGGCGAGGTGGCGAGGCTGTTCCTGACCTACCCCGTGAAGGGCTTTATTGACAAAGAACGTTACGACGAGGACGAGCTGGTCAGTGCCCTCCGGGTGCAGCTTTCGGGGCCGTCGCTGCGCATCCAGACCCTGGGAGATTTCCGAATCTGGCGGGACAACGTACCGGTGACACACTTCGGCGACGACCACGCCGAGCGCCTGATCAAAATCCTGATCACCGCGCGCGGCCAGGATCTATCCGTTGAAAGCCTGATCCAGACATTGTGGCCGGGCGAATCGCCACGGACGCATTCGGCGCTGCTGGGCGCCACGGTCAACCATGCGCGGCGCGCCCTGGAACCTGATCTGCCGCGCCCTAACGACTCGCACTTCATCATCCGCAATGGGAGCCAGTACAGCTTCAACCATCTCGCCAATGTCGAAATCGATTCGGAGCAGCTTCGGCGCGTGGTCAGCGAAGGCCGCCAGCACGAACACGAGCGCGAAAGTGCCGAAGCCCTGCACGATTACGAGACGGCCAGGCAGATCTACCAGGGCGATTACATGCCCTCCGAACGCAGCGAACTTTGGGCAGTTCAGGAACGCACGATGCTGCAAGCCCTATACGCCGACGCGCTCAACCGCACCGCCGACCTGTATTCGGGGGGCGGACGCCTGGACGACGCCATTGAGGCAGCCAACCTTGCCCTCCAGGTGGACGCCTATAACGAGAGTACCTACCGGCGGCTGATGCGCTACCACGCCTGCAAGGGCGAACGTCATGCCGCTATCAGCGCCTACCGTACCCTCGAAAAGCTCTTCTCCGAATTTATGGATCAAACGCCTAGTTCACTGGCCCAGGATCTGTACCAGCGTATTGAAGGCAACCAGCCCGTCGAATGCGTGGAGGCGCTTCCCGGCGATACCAAGCCGCTCCAGCCCATCCAGGAAGACGCGGCCTGAGCTGATCCGTGTTTCGACGTTGGGCACTTTTAGGGCCATGACTTGCCCTCACCCCAATGCCTCTCCTGTTTTTTCCCACAGGGATTGCATGGGAGTGAGGTCAACCGCGCTGCCCCTGCACAATGGGCGAATCACGCCAATTCCCCTCCTCGCTTGTCAGGAAAACCTGTGGCACGGAGAGACGGGCCAGGGGATGAGGTCAAACCCGGCGCCGCGACTCAAATTTGGGATGACTCGTGTTCGATCACACGCTCAAGTCTACTTCACCACGCGATTATTTCGTTTTCCCAGCGCGTGAACATGCCTGTCGGCCCATCCGGACCGAGCAGCGCAACGCGCACCGCCTCGCGAGCGCCCTCCTCGACAGTCTCCCTGCCCGCATAGTTGTTGACGTTCGTCTTGGTGAAGCCTGGCGAGACGGCATTGACCTTGATCCCCGTCGCCTCCAGCTCAATCGCCATGGCGAGCGTTACAGCGTTGAGGGCCGTCTTGGACGCGGGGTAGACGGGGCCGAAGTTCGAGCGGTAGGCGTAGGCCGGGTTCGCGTTCTGCGTCAGCGAGCCAACGCCGCTCGACACGTTGACAATGCGGGCTGCTGGTGCCTCGCGCAGGAGCGGCAGCATAGCCTGGTAAACGGCCAGGACGCCGAATACGTTGGTCTCCCACACCGCGCGCATTTCATCGAGGGACACGTTGCTGGGGCGGGTTAACCGGGCATACTCCTCGACGGACTGACCGGACAGCTTACTCGTATTCGAGATCGCCGCGTTGTTGACCAGCACGTCGAGGCGGCCAAAGTCCTTGCGGATGCGATCCGCCGCAGCGCTGATGGAACCCTTGTCGGTTACGTCGAGCTGCACGGCGTGGGCTGCCGCTCCAATGCTCTTCGCGGCTGTCTCCCCATTCTCGAAGTTGCGCGACCCGACAAGCACGGTAAAGCCGTGCGCCGCCAGATCTTTCGCGATTTGAAGACCAATTCCTTGATTAGCCCCGGTGACCAGGGCGACGCCTTTGTCCTGCATAATCATCTCCTTCTTTGCACTAACAACGCGGTCAAGTCAGCACTGCCTTGCTGCACTAGATTGCCAAAACAGAACTACGTTCCGCAGCGGCGCGCTCGCTGACTGGTCGGCGGCGCAAGGCTGCGTTTGTCACCGATGGTGGGGTGTAGTTCGCATCGTTCCGTCCGACGTCAGTTCCGGGCGCAACGATCTGGTCGATCTGATCCAGGAGTTCGTCGTCAAGAACGACCTCCGCGCCCGCGAGCAGATCGTCGAGATGCTCCATCGTGCGCGGGCCGATGATCGCCGAGGTCACACCCGGATGCGCCATCACGAAGGCCAACGCCATATGCGTCAGCGGCAGTCCGGCCTGCTCCGCCACGAGAATGAGCTGCTCAACCGCCTCCAACTGGCTTGCGTCGGACATCTGCTTGGGCATATATTTGGCCCGCACGGTGACTGGCAGTGGCTGGCCCTTGCGGTATCGTCCGGTAAGCATTCCCTTCGCCAGCGGACTCCACACCAACACGCCCATCCCGTACTTCTCGCAGATGGGCAGGACCTCGCGTTCGATGCTGCGATTCAGGATCGAATAGGGCGGTTGCTCGGTGCGGAAACGCGCCAGCCCACGCCGCTCTGCGACCCACTGCGCTTCCACGATCTCCGAGGCGGGGAATGTGGACGATCCGATGACGCGCACCTTTCCCGCCCGCATCAAATCGGTGAGGGCCGAGAGGGTTTCCTCGATGTCGGTATCCGGCGAAGGCCGGTGAATCTGGTAGAGATCAATGTAGTCCGTCTGCAAGCGGCGCAGTGATGACTCCACCTCGCGGATAATCCAGCGTCGCGAATTGCCCTGCTGGTTAGGGTCGTCGCCCATCGGGCCATTCACCTTGGTGGCGAGCACGATGTCGTCGCGTCGGCCTTTAAGCGCCTTCCCGACGATCTCCTCGGATTCGCCCCGGCTATACCTATCCGCCGTGTCTATGAAGTTGATGCCTGCATCGAGCGCCTTGTGGATGATGCGGATCGAGTCGTCGTGGTCTGGATTGCCCCCGGAGCCGAACATCATTGCGCCCAGGCAATAGGGGCTGACTTTTATGCCGGTTCTTCCAAGCGTGCGATACTGCATTTTCTGCTCCTTTTGACCATCGAACGATGGTCAACACCGTCATCCTGTGCTAAGATAGCTTAAGTGGAACCATATTCCGTATTATATGGAACAATGTTCCGTTTGTCAAATGGAGACGTGGTGGACGACAAAGCAGAAGACCAGAATAATGGCCTGGAGCCTCAGGGCAGCGTGGATCGGCGCGTGCGTGCCGACGCACAGCGCAACATTGACGCACTGCTCCAGTCGGCCCTCGCGGTGTTCGCGACCTCTGGCGTGGATGCCCCGGTTCGAGAGATCGCGGAGAAGGCTGGAGTCGGCATAGGCACCCTTTATCGCCACTTTCCGCAGCGTGCCGACCTCGTCGCGGCAGCCTTCCGTCACGAAATGGATTCCTGCGCAGACGCCGCACCGATCCTGGCCGCCGAGTTCGCGCCCGGCGAAGCACTGGCGAGATGGATGCAGCGCTACGCAGCCTTTGTTGCAACCAAACGCGGGCTGGCTACCGCCCTGCACTCTGGAAACCCGGCCTTCGACGGCTTGCCCGCCTACTTCCAGGCGCGACTCCTGCCAGCATTCCAAACCTTGTTGGACTCAGCAATCGCAGCGGGCGAGGTGCGGGCGGATGTGGATGCGAACGAACTGCTGAACGCAGTCTCGAGTCTCTCCAGGCAGACCCCCGGCGACGATCCCGACACTGCGCGGCGCATGGTCGCCCTACTCGTAGACGGGCTACGCTACCGCGCGAGACCAGAGGGGAATAAGTAGCCGATCTTCTGTTGTTTCAAGGTTTCAAGGGGTGGGCTACATGTCTGAGGAATTCGCATTCGCTCCCTTCCCCCTTTCCATTTTATGGTCGGGGAAGGGAGCGAATTTAACAAGGGTGTACGTCTATCCTCCGCTGGTCGGCGTGACGGTCAGGGTGGGAGCCTGCGGCGCGGCGGATGTGCTGGCGGACGTTGCGGCTGTCGTGGCCGCGCCAGTCGCTTGCGGTGTTGCCGTGGAAGTCGGGCCTGCGGTGGGCGTCGGAGTCGGCGGAAGCATCAGGTCAGCACGCTTGAGATTGATGAAGGTTTCTGCCGTCGAGGCCGATACGTCCACGAAATAGGGCGAGGTCGAAGCTTTCATGACGTAGTCGCCGTTGTCCAGCTTGGCCCCGATCTGAAGCGTGTACGTTTGCAGGATCGGCGTGGGAGTCGGCCCGGCTGGAACGGCTGTCGGGTTGGTGGAGGGGCCAACCGGGACGTTCAAGACCTTCGGCGTGGGCGTGCTGGACGGCTGTGGTGGGGGCGTCGGCCGCTCGCTGACCACGATGGTGATCGTGGCAAGCGGCTTCGTCATGCCAAATTTATCCTGGGCGGTCTTGCCGATGGGCGCGACGATGGACAGGCTTGAAAGCTGCGGCAGGTAGCGCGTCACGCTCTGCGGGTCGAAGTGATCGCTGGCCGTCAGCCCGGCCATTGTCCATGCGCCACCGCCGCTGGCTGTGGCGCCGCTGTTCTGGAAGTCAAATGTACCCTGCGCATTCTGCACCGTCAGCCGGGTCGCACCGTCCTGGTTAAAACTGAAGAAGGGCGACGCGATCCACGACGAGGCGCTGGTACCGGCGTCCGTGGCAGCCAGGCCGTTGGTGAGATACACGTTCGTGTCATCGTTGACGCGCATGTGGGTGGCATTTGCGCCGCCCGACGAGCCGATGTACAGGCGATTCACCTTGCCGCCTGCGCCTGTGATCTCCACCAGGCGCTGGAAGTTGGTGGCCGACACCTGCAAGCGATCTGCGCTGGAAGCTTCCTGCGCGATCAGGCGGTTGGCTTGCAGCGCTTTGATATTGTTGAGGAGCGTCGTGATCGCCGCTCCGTTGGCCGGGTAGTTATCGGCTTTGGGCAGCACCCAGTTGCCCGACGAGTCTTTGGCGAGGTCAACCTCATTCTTGCTGTTATCTTTGATCGCCAGCGCCGTGACCGTCGTGGCGTCGAAGTTCTGAAGCAGCGGGCCGCTGGCCGCCGGGTGGCTTGCCAGCGCAGGCAGCAGGAAGACCGCCGCCAGCGTCGCGACCAGTTGGATCGCCAGCACCGCCGCGAGGATTCGATTGGTACGATTGAGTCTCATCTCTGTTTTATCTCCTGGCATTCACGCGGCGGATCAACGGGATGCAGCGGGCAGTGGCCGCAGCGAAATGGGCTTTTCGGCCCGTCTGCGCAACTGCCAGACCACGCCCAGCGCGATCACTGCCAGCAGCGCAAAGACGTAATTCCCGATCTCCCAGGCCGTCTTGGCCGTGTCGGACAGGGGATTCAGCACGCGCGACTCCGATCCCTTGGAGCGGATAGTCGAGAGCGCCGTGTCCGCCGTGAACCAGTCCAGGCTGTTCTGGACAA
>DATGFK010000419.1:0-2272 GCA_035309185.1 Aggregatilineales bacterium | reverse complement strand
CGTGCTGACTGATGTGGATAGCGCTGACCTGTTCACCGACAATCCGTCTCCTGTTTATCGAGTGCCCGTCGGGATCAAGTTTACCGTGACCATTGATGGCAGCTTGATCAAGCAAACAGAGTTGACCGATATTTCGATGTTTGGCCCAGGCTACGATCTTGCTGTGGAGGATATTAAGGTCGATCCAGGTGATGCGGATACAATGACTTTCTCGCCGGACGGCAAACAGATCAGCTACAAGCCAAGCGCAAGCGAAGCGCCAACCATTGTTCTAGGTATCGAACACAGCGGCGCAGACTATGAATTTGAACTGACCGGCGCGACCATCGAGAAAGGTGCCGCGATCAACGCCAGCCTGGACTATGACACGGGTCGGCTCGGTATACACGTCAGCGGCGGGCAGAACGCCAGCACCTACGGACTGGTCGTTCGGCGGATCGACTCGGCTGAAGAAACCTTTGGTCATGATGGCCTGAGCCTCGACTCTGGCGCGACGGATTACGTCGAATTCGCCAAATGGGATGGCAAGGGTGACATGCCCCTGAGCATATCCAGTAAGAGCGACGGCACAATTGATAAGACCGCCACAGCCCCTAACGACAAAAAATGACACACCGCCCTGTCTGGCCCTTCCCTTGCTATCTTACCTATGGCTGATGTCATCGTCGTCGGGGCAGGGCCAGCGGGCAGTACGGCTGCGGCGGTTCTGGCGAAGCTGGGACGGCATGTCCTCCTGGTTGATCGCTCTGAATTTCCACGCGATAAGCCCTGCGGGGATGCTATCCAGGGCCACGCCATCGCCCTCCTGCGCGATCTCGGTTACAGCGATCCACTCGATCCCGCACAGTTCACCTCGATCAGCGATTGGTCAATCCAGGCGCCGTCGCGTGCGGTGGCTTCGGCGCAGTTGGACGCGGAACGTATCGCCCACCCGCCGATGATGGCCCGCCGCCTGGACTTCGATCACCTGGTCTTCCGGCAGGCGTTGGCGAACGGCGCGGAATATTGCCAGGCGCAGGTGACGGGCGTGCTGCGCGAAGGGCAGAGGGTCGTGGGGGTCGAAGCCAGACCGCACGGCGAAAAGACGAATCAGGAATTCCGCGCGCCGATTGTGATCGCCGCCGATGGCGCCACATCGCTGATCGCGCGGGCCGTCCGCGATGAGCGTGACGCGGATCGCCATTGGGCCGTCTCCGTCCGCTGCTACGTCACCATGCGGGAGCGACTCGACCATCACAGCGAGTTCTATTTTGACCGGGCCATCCTGCCCGGCTATGCCTGGGTCTTTCCGATAGGTGACGCCGGAGCGAATATCGGCGTGGGAATGCGCCTGGATCGCTACCGCAAGCATGACCAATCTCTGGAGACTATGCTCGACAGCTTCCTGGATCGGCTGGGGGGTCGTGTTGAGCGCGCCAGCATTCAGAATGTGCGAAGCTGGCAAATCCCCCTCGGCTCACGGCGGGCCAGCCGTGCCTTTGATGGCTGCCTGCTGGTCGGCGACGCAGGCAGCTTTGTCGATCCATTGCTCGGCGCGGGAATCTACTTCGGGATGAAGACGGGCCAGCTTGCTGCCGAAGTAGCCCACGCGGCACTGCACGATGACGATACGTCGCAGGCGCGGCTGCGGGAATTCGATACGCGCTGGAAGGCGGCCATCGGGCCGACGCTGCGCCGTGCCACGGTGGTGCAGCGTCTGGTGATCGGCTACCCCTGGATGGTCAACGCTGTGATCGGCTTTGCCTCGCTCAACACGATGCTTGGCCGCCGGATCGTCATGGCCCTCAGCGGCGAGAAATTGTAGGGACGCTTCGCTGAGCGATCAGAAAGTCCAAACCGAACCCTCCTGCAACGTCAGCACATAGAAGTTACGCCGGTAGCCGTCTTCCCGGTCTGAAATGAAGCCATCCACGACGTAGCCACGCTCGAAGTAGCCCTGGAATAGCTCGCGCGTGTGCATCCGCCACTCGTGCGCCAGCGCCATATCCGCCGCCTTGATCGCCTGGAACTCGGCGGGGATCTCGACCAGCACCGTTTCGCCGTCCAGGCTGAGGTCTGCATCCGTGGGAAAGAGCGCGCCGTCGGGGCGTAGTGCTGCCACATTTGCCATCTGTGCGCCTCCGGCCAGCAACGCAGGACGCGAAAGCTGGTGGGCTTCTCCCCTGGCGCAGTCGGCCACACGGGCGCTCTTGAGCCACCATTCGATCTCGAAGCGGTCACTGGGCAGCCCCCGGTTCAGGCTGTCCGGCATGTTGTCGCCATATAGGTTCAC
>DATGFK010000418.1:0-6478 GCA_035309185.1 Aggregatilineales bacterium | reverse complement strand
TATGTGAAACCCGTTCAGGCGATCCTGCGGGCGGCGGCGACGATGCGCGGGGAGGAAGTGCCTCGCGTTGCAGACGAGAGGGCGATTCCGGCTCCGCCAGGGCTTTTTGGCCCGCGTGACGATAGTCCAGTCGCCAACAATCGTGACGACTCGCGCGGTTCGCTGGACGTGCAGACTCGGACGCGCGTGCGACCTATTGTCCTACCCCCCACGGAGATCGAGCCAACGGCGGTAGTGGGCAAACCGGAGCCAAAAGTAGACGCGGTGAAACTGGCGCTTGGCCGCCCCGTGTTTACGGACGATATTGAGATGCGGGGAATGCTGTACGGCGTACTGAAAACCAGTCCGCACGCGCACGCCCGCATCGTTCGCATTGATGCCAGCAAAGCGCGGGCCATCCCTGGAGTCCATGCGGTACTGACTTACCAGGACATCCCGCGTGTACTGTATGCCTCTGGCGGGCAGAGCTATCCAAATCCAAAGCCCTATGACCAGGTCAGCCTGGATAATAAAGTGCGGCACGTGGGCGACCGTGTGGCGATTGTGGCAGCCGAAACGCCCGAACTGGCGCAGCAGGCAAGCGAGGCCATTGAGGTTGAATACGAAATCCTACCGGCGGTGTTTGACCCTGAAGAGGCTATCAGCGGGAACGCGCCTGTCATCCACGACGAAGAGGACGCCATCGGAATCCACGATGCCAGCCATAATATCGTGTGTGAGGTTCATGCTCAAGTAGGCGACGCCCAGGCAGCATGGGATGATGCCGACCTGATATTCGAGGGCGAATACCGTGTTCACCAGGTACAGCAGTCCTCGATTGAGCCGCACATCGTGATCACCTATTGGGATGAGGATGAACGGTTAGTCGTGCGCACCAGCACGCAAGTTCCCTTCCACGTCCGACGAATGCTGGCGCCGCTCATCGGCCTGCCCGTCGCGCAAATTCGCGTGGTCAAGCCACGTATCGGCGGCGGCTTTGGCGGCAAACAAGAGATGCTCATCGAAGACCTGGCGGCACATTTGACCATCGCCACGGGCCGCCCGGTGCGCTTCGAGTACAGCCGCGCCCAGGAATTCACCAGCGCACGCTCCCGTCACCCCCAGATTTTGCGCTTCAAGACGGGCGTAAAGCAAGATGGCACGCTCACGGCGCAGGAGCTATACATCCTGGGCAATACCGGTGCTTACGGCACACACGGCCTGACGGTGCAAACCGTCAGCGGCCTGCGCGGCCTTTCGACCTACAACGCGCCGTACAAGCGCTTTGACTGCCAGGTCTGTTACTCCAACATCCCGACGCCCGGCGCCTACCGGGGCTATGGCGCGCCGCAGGGCCTGTTTGCCCTGGAAGTCCACATGGAGCAAATCGCCGAAAAACTGGGCATGGACGTACTGGCATTCAAGGCCAAAAATTGGGTCAAAGTGGGCGACCCGCTGACGATGGCGCGGGAACTTGGCGAGGGCCGTGAGGGCTTGCCGCAGGTCGTCGAAACGTCTGCCCTTGCCGAATGCGTAGATCTGGGCGCACAGGCCATCCACTGGCACGAAAAGCGTGGACAGCCGGGCGCCGGGCCGCGCAAGCGCGGTGTGGGTATGGCCGTGTGTATGCACGGGACAGGCATCGCGGGTCTGGACATGGGCGCTGCCAGCATCAAGATCAATGACGATGGATCGTTCAACGTGATGGTCGGCGCAACGGATCTCGGTACGGGTTCGGATACTGTGCTGGCGCAGATCGCGGCGGAAACGCTGGGTGTGCCCCTCAAACAGATCATCATCTATTCATCGGACACGGACTTCACGCCCTTCGATACCGGCGCCTATGCGAGCAGCACGACCTACATCTCCGGCGGTGCGGTCAAAAAGGCGGCGGAAGCTGTCCGCTGGCAGATTCAGAAAGTGGCGGGCCAGATGCTCGGCGTGGAGGACTTCGAGGCGTTGCGTTTGGCCGATTCGCGCGTGTACGCCGCCGATGGCCGTTCGGTGACGCTGGGCGAAGTCGCGCTGCACTCGTTGCACGAGGCAGATCAGCACCAGATCATGGCATCAGCCAGCAACATGTCACTGGTGTCGCCGCCACCCTTCGCCGCTCAATATGCGGAGGTAGCCGTGGATACCGAGACCGGTCAGGTCACCGTCGAAAAACTTGTTATGGCGGTGGATTGCGGTGTCGCCATTAACCCGCTCAACGCATCGGGGCAGGTTGAAGGTGGCATGACTCAGGCGCTTGGCTATGCGCACTGCGAGGAGATGGTCTATGACGAGGATGGCGTGCCGCTGGCGACTCGGTTCGGTGATTACCGGTTATACCAAGCCCACGAAATGCCTGACTTGCGCGTGATTTTCGTGGAAACCTTCGAGCCGACGGGGCCATTTGGCGCGAAAGCCGTTGCCGAAATCCCCAAGGACGGCGTGGCGCCCGCCATTGCCAGCGCCATTCACGATGCGACGGGCGTCTGGGTCACGCGGATTCCCTTCACGCCGGAGCGCGTCTGGCAGGCGCTGCATGAGCAGCATCAACACTCAACAGAAGGCAAATAGAACCTGGGACACATGATGAACCCACGAATATTGATCCTATGCACTGGCAATTCTGCGCGTTCGCAGATGGCCGAGGGGCTGCTACGCGAACTTTCGGCAGGCAAGCTGGACGTTTTTAGCGCTGGATCGAAGCCGTCTACCGTGAACCCTTTTGCGATTCAGGCCATGCGCGAGCGCGGCATTGACATCAGCGGACAGCGCTCAAAACATCTGAACGAATACCTCACGCAGCCCTTCGACTACGTGATCACGGTCTGTGACGAGGCAGGGGAAACGTGTCCCGTTTTTCCAGGGCGCGCCCGGCGCATTCATTGGAGTTTCCCCGATCCGGCAGCACGCGGCGGCAGCGACGAAATGCGCCTCGCCACTTTCCGCGAGACGCGCGATGCCCTGGAAGGCCGCCTGAAGACTTGGCTTGAAGAATTGGCCGAACTTCCGGCAGCAAAATGATAACGGCCTGAAGTTAGGCAACCAGCGGCAGAGTTATCGTGACCTGAGTGCCTCGGTCTTTTTCGCTCAGGGTTTCGAGGCTTCCCCCGTAAAGTTCCGCGATTCGCTTGGACAGGATCAAACCGAGGCCCATGCCCTGCTGCTCATAGACCTTGCGATCAAACTGCATATAAGCTCCAACTGCCGCCATCTGCTCGGCAGTCATGCCACGCCCGCTGTCTGTTATCTGGATGCGATAGAGCGTTCCATCCGCGCCAGCTTGGATGTTGACAGGGTTTCCAGGCATGGAAAACTTAAGACCATTGTCCACAATCTCTTCGACGATCTTTGCCAAGCTTTCGTCGGAAACGGCAACCAGAGCATTTTGCGCGTTAATGCGAACGTCGTCGTTACGGTTTACCTCGGCGGCCCTGCGCCGGGCGGCCTGTTCAACGACCTGCGCCGGAACGTCCAGTTGATTGCCGCGAATGGCATCCAGGGTCTCTTCCTGGAGCGTCATGATCTCAATTTGCGCGTAGAGAAGATAATTCTCGATCAGGTGCTTCAGGCGCATTCCCGACGTGTATATGCGCTCGGACATCTTCAGAACGTCGTCAGCAGCCAGGCTCTTTGGGTCGTCCATCATCAGCGAGGCATAACCCAGGATTCCGTTGAGCGGAGTCCTGAACTCATGAGGCATGGCGTGGATAATATTCGAGCGCAAAATATCCATCTGCTTGTGGTGTATCTCGGAGATGGTCTCTTGCTTTCCCAGGCGTGCCTGGATCGCGTGCAGCAAATCTGGCGCAGAGAAAGGCTTGGTGAGGTAGTCGTCTGCGCCGAGATCCATGCCCCGTCGCATATCTGCGCGCGTCGTGCGGGCGGTCAGGAAAATGAACGGGATCAAGCTTGTTTCAGCGTGGTTCCGAATTTCCATTAACACGTCATAACCGTTGATCCCTGGGGGCATCATGATGTCGCAGATGATCAGGTCTGGCAGGAATTCAAAGGCTATATCCAACCCCTGCTCGCCGTTGGAGGCGGCACGTATCTCGTAATTCTCCAGGGAAAGTATTTCCTGCACGTTTTCAAGAATTGGCTCTTCGTCTTCAATTACCAGTATTTTCGTCATTGTGGCCTGTTCTGGTCTCCTGGACGCTACGCGAACGGTAACGGGTTTTCTTCCGACCGCGTTCATCACTCTGAGCTGAGAGGCATTCTCGTATACGGTGCTGCCGAAAAATCTATTATAAATGTAATAACGCCCTCGTACAAATGCGGAGTGCCTGCGGACGTTTTCTGGCACAGAGCGGGATATTTTCTGTTTCTGATCGACAAATTTCGGCCATGCGTCCTCGCAGAGCCGTGCAGCAAACCAATCCAGGATGAAAAGCAGGCGCAAAAATTACCACGCCTCTTTTTCAGTGCTATAATCCTTTCGTTAACAATAACCCCGTTCGCAACCTCTATTTTGCGCAACCGGCAAGCCCATGTTATAATTTAGAACCCATGTTCTGGTTGATTCTACGACTCGATTTTGAGGCTATTTGCTCATGGATATTGGCGGCGTCATCCGCACTGTAAACATAGACGACCAGATGCGCGAATCCTACCTCGACTACGCGATGAGCGTGATCGTGGCACGCGCCCTGCCCGATGCCCGCGACGGCCTGAAGCCCGTACACCGGCGTATCCTGTTTGCCATGTACGACACTGGCCTGCGTGCTGACTCGCCATTCCGCAAGAGCGCGAGGATCGTCGGCGAGGTGCTCGGGAAATATCATCCGCACGGCGATATGGCTGTCTACGACGCGATGGCGCGCATGGCGCAGGACTTTTCGATGCGCTACCCGCTGATAGATGGTCAGGGCAACTTCGGCAGCGTAGACGGCGATGCACCCGCCGCCATGCGCTACACGGAAGCCCGCATTGCGGCTATCGGCATGGAACTTTTGACGGACATTGATAAAGACACCGTAGATTTTACAGAAAATTTCGACGGCAGCCTTAAAGAACCTTCCGTTGTGCCTGCCGCAATCCCGAATCTGCTGGTCAACGGATCGTCGGGAATCGCCGTCGGCATGTCTACCAGCATCCCACCCCATAACCTGGGCGAAGTGTGCGATGCCCTGATCTATCTGCTCCAGAACTGGGAACGCCTGGACGACGTGGATGTGCTGCACCTCATGGAGTTCATCCAGGGGCCGGACTTCCCGACAGGCGGCCTTATTTTCCGGGGCTATGCCCGCAGCGATGAAGATAATCTCGTCACAGCCTACGCCACCGGGCGCGGCAAACTAACCGTCCGGGCCAAGGCGCACATCGAGACGATAGGGCGTGGTAAGACGCGGATCATTATCAGCGAGATTCCTTACCAGACCAATAAGAACAGCCTGATCGAGCGCATCGCAGACCTGGTGCGCGACGACAAGCTGGACGGCATCAGCGATCTGCGTGACGAAAGCGACCGCCAGGGTCTACGAATCGTGATTGAGTGCAAGAGCAATGCCGATCCCGCCCAGGTTCTTCAAGACCTGTTCAAATACACGCCTTTGCAGGACACCTTCAGCATTATCATGCTGGCGCTGGTGGACGGCGAACCGCGTATGCTCACGCTTAAGCAGGCGCTCCGCGTCTACCTGGATCACCGCCTGGAGGTTGTGCGCCGCCGCAGCGAACATGACCTGAGACGCGCCCGCGACAGAGCGCACATCCTGGAAGGGCTGCTGATCGCCCTGGATAAAATTGACCGCGTCATCAAGACAATCCGCGAAAGCGAATCGGTTGACCTGGCCCGCCAGACGCTCATGCAAAAGTTTAAGCTGAGCGAGGCGCAGGCTAACGCCATCCTCGAAATGCAACTTCGCCGTCTGGCCGCGCTCGAACGCACGAAAATTCAAACCGAATACGACGAAAAAGTGACCCTGATCGCCTACCTGGAAGGATTGCTGGCTGACCCAGCCGCCATGCGCAACGTGATCGCGGGCGAACTCGCGGAGATCAAAAACCGCTTCAACGATCCCCGCCGCACGCTGGTCAAAGAAGGGCCAGCCACCGCCGTCAGCGCCGCCGACCTGCTGGCACACAATGAAAGTACCTGGGTGACGCTCACGGTGAATAACCGCCTGAGCCGTACTTACAAAGATGCGCCGCCCAAGATCACGGCACAGACCGAGGATGCGCCGCGCTTCTTACTGCGCAGCAACACGCTGGACATCCTGTACCTGTTCAGTTCGGATGGGCGCTGCGCCTCGGTTCCCGTCCAGCAGTTGCCCCTCAGCGACGATCCCGCTTCCGGCCATGAAGTGCGGGCGATTTCCGACCTGCGCAACAACGAGGAGGTGGTCGGCGCGCTCAGCATTGAGCCGACGGTGGAAGAGGGTTTCGTGCTGTTTGCCACAGCCGGGGGCGATGTGAAGCGAATCCGTGTGGGTGACCTGCCCGGCCTGACGGCTCACGCCTTTACGATCATGAATGTGGGCGACGATTACATGGGCTGGGCCATGTT
>DATGFK010000417.1:0-2741 GCA_035309185.1 Aggregatilineales bacterium | reverse complement strand
GCAAACTTGATGGCGGCAGTTGAGCGGGGCAAGGCGCTGGATTTTGATCGGACTCTTCAAGAATTGGTCGTTGATCTCAGTCGAGACATCGAAGGCGTTCAGTCGCCTCTGTCAGCCGCCCCGTCCCAATCGCTCCTCGACCCGCTCAGCGAACGCGAGTTGGAGGTGCTGCGGCTCCTCGCCGACGGCCTCTCCAACGCCGAGATCGCGCAAAAGCTATTCCTTTCGGTAGGCACGGTTAAAGTGCATACCCGCAATATCTATGGCAAGCTGGGCGTGAGCAGCCGCACTCAGGCGGTGGCGGAGGCGCGCGACTTGAATCTCCTGTGATGGTTGTCACAAATACCACCTGAATACCACCTCAAAAGCGTCTGAAATACGTCTTTGGGTAGATTACGCTACCACCGTCCTTCGCCTATTGTATGGTCACAGAAAGCGAACCAGGCGGAGGGTAACAAAATGTCGTCTCACGAACTCATTGACCGAACGGCACGCGCAGACTTCTCCAAAGCGGCACGAATCGCTTTCCAGCGGAGAGTCGTCAGTTGGTTGGCCGGGAAGGACAATAGCCTGCTCTCGTTTGAAGAAGTCCACAAAGAAGTTCCATTCAAAGGGCGTCATGATGCAGGACTGCAAACAGTTGCCATCAATAACATCGTGGGGAGCATGGGAAGTTGCCGTGACTTCGACCGGGCCTTTTACCCACGCAAAGCCGAAAAATTGGGGCGCTGGATCAGCATAGACAAAGCCTATTATCGTCAGATCAACCTGCCGCCCATCGAACTGTACAAAGTCGGCGACAATTACTTTGTAGTGGATGGGCATCACCGCGTATCGGTGGCTCGCGCCCGTGGACAAGTCTACATTGACGCCTACGTCGTTGAAATCGAAACCAACGACCAGTCGCCGGAAAGTGCGCAGCAGGATTGCAATGATAGCCTTTCCGCATGACCGTCTATTGAATGGACTGCATGAGGGCTACTGACATGCGGTTTCCAGGCTTTAACGTTCCGCATGATTTTCTCGGCTGGTCAAGGCGTTGCTCTCTGTGATCAGCCGTGCGGAGCGGTTGCGTGTCCAGTAGTTCCAGGCCCACTGGAGCAAAACGAGCGCCCGGTTCTCGAATTCGATCAAATAGATCAGGTGGATGAACAGCCAGGCCCACCAGCCAAGATAGCCTTTCAGTTTGATCCGGCCCAAATCCGCGACGGCAGAGGCCCGGCCTATAGTTGCCATGTTGCCCTTGTCTATGTAGTGAAAGGTAGGCAAGGGTTTCCCCTTGAGCCGAGCGGCGATCACGCTGGCAACATAACTGCCTTGCTGCATTGCGACCTGCGCGATTCCGGGCAGCGGTTTGCCGGTCAGGTGCGAATAGTTCGCCAGATCGCCGATCACGAATATTTCCGGGTGTCCAGGCAGCGTAAGATCAGGCTGGACGATGACCCGCCCTGCCCGGTCCAGTTCTGCGCCAGTGGAATCATGCAGGATTTGGCCGAGTGGCGACGCTTTGACACCGGCTGCCCATAGAATGGTATGGGTGAAGATTTCTGAGGACTTGGCATTTTGCTGCACGACCACGCAATCAGCTCCGACGCCTGTCACCATACTGCCAGTCATCACCGTGACGCCCATGTTGCGCAGCGATTTCGCAGCCTGCGCCGATAGATCGGGCGGATAAGTCGGCAGGATACGGTCGGTGCCTTCCACCAGCAGAATCCTGGCTCTGGCCGGGTCTATACGGTGAAAATTGCCGCTCAGCGTGTGGTGGGAAATCTCGGCCAAAGCGCCCGCCAACTCTACGCCCGTCGGCCCGCCGCCCGCGATCACGAAGGTCAACCATTCCTCAATGACTTTGGGGTCGCTTTCGCGCTCGGCAGCCTCAAAAGCCGCCAGCACGCGCCCGCGAATCTTCGTCGCGTCCTCGACGGTCTTCAGGCCCGGCGCGAACCGTTCCCATTCGTCATGCCCGAAGTAAGCGTGGCTCACACCCGTCGCCACGATCAACGTATCGTAGTGGATTTCGCCGTCTACAAATTTAACGACGCGCCTTTCTACATTAATCCCGGTCACGTCGGCCAACCAGACCTCGACATTGGCCTGCCGTCTGAGAATTCCACGCAGCGGCGCAGCGATGTTGGCAGGGGAGAGCGCCCCGGTGGCGACCTGGTAGAGTAAGGGTTGGAACAGGTGAAAATTACGGCGATCCAGCAGCGTTAACTGCACGGGCAGGTGCGCCAGTTTCTTGGCTGCGTATAAGCCGCCGAATCCTCCGCCGACGACCACGACGTTATGAGTATGGGCCATAGTCAGCTCACCCCGGTCTCATTTCACTCGAAATTTGGGTTAGCTTATCACGTTCTTGGAGTGCTGAGAACTTCAATGAACTGGGTAGGGCTAACAATTGAGATGTTCCGGTATTTCTTGAGCGTCAAAAGATCGTCATCGCCGGTGACGATATATTGAGCATTGCCGCCAAGGGCGCAAGCGAGCACAGCAACGTCTTTGGGATCTCGCACTACGTCTGTCGGAAGTTCCACCGGAGCGACGATTTCAGCCAGGATGCGGAAGTCTGACACCTATGCTTCGGCATTGCGGCCAATTGACGCGAGCGCCCGTGCAAATTTAGGATAACCCAACACACGTGTGATCTCGGCAATTAGCGCTTCGGAGGTCAGCAATACGAAGGTTTTTGAAACAGCCGCGGCATAAATCTGTCCAGGGACACCGCCCCAAAACTGGGC
>DATGFK010000416.1:0-2683 GCA_035309185.1 Aggregatilineales bacterium | reverse complement strand
CATTAAGCGGATAATTCCCAAGAATGATTGCGATTCTGTCGATGGCCGGTTTTTGAAGTCATGGCATATTAAAACCTCGCCAGCGCACGAACGGAAAACGATAGTAATCGTCTATCGAAAAGGCAATCGCTGCAACTTTATCATGAAGGCCCACTTTACCAGTTAGGAGTTGTTCGTTCGGGCTGTTCCATACATCAACAACTGTGTTTTTGTAGAGGAGGGCGGGGACTCCTCCACCAGTGGAAAGGTGTGTCGCTGTCCCCAATGGAATGCCTAGCACTACGAAGATATCAGTGACGTTCAGATCCGCACTGCTTGAGACATCAAGCCATTCTACTGTATGTTGTGCGGTGGACAACCATTGGACAGTGATTGCCGTGGCGTATTGTGGGTCGTCAACCCGACTGATGACCAATCCGTTCGACTCGTTTACCGCGATTATGTAGGCAGAGGTATCTCCATATACCGCTTGAATCCGCGCTTTGACCTGATCGGCTGGCGTAACGCCCGGCGTGATCCCGATCCAGCATGGCGGAGCGCAATCGGTGAGATGCAGCATCGCCAGGCGAGGCGGTAAAGGCTGCTGGCGCGCAAGGAAGATCACAAGGCCGATGCACAGCGACAAAATTAAGGTCAGGATTGCGGCCAGGCGGGGCATAACGCGGATCACGCCAGCACGTGCCCGATCAGCAGGGGATCGTGTGATAGCGTGCGTCGAAAATGTGCTGAGTAGGTAGATTCATCAGGTATCAAAATTATAGGGAACATCGAAACCACGCCAGCGTTCAACCGCATATTCCGTAAAATCGGATACCGTAAACGCGATAGCGATAATTTTATCATGAAGGCCAACTGTTACCGGAAAGGGTAAGTCAGTGCGGCTACGCAAAACCGCGACTACAGTGTCCTTATAGAACAGGCCCGTTACAAGCCCTCCCTGATAGGCCATAACGGCTGTTCCCGATGGTGTTCCTAGAAGGTCAACAGCATCGCCCGCGTCCAGATCGGCATTGATAGAGATAGTTTGCCAATATGCATCAGTTTGTTGTGTGGGTATCCATTGAACAATCATCTCTGGACTCATCTCTCGATTTTCAAGACGCCTGATGTCCAGGGAGTTCGGGCTATCCTCCGATATGTGATAAACCTTGCTATCTCCATAAACGGATTCAATCCGCGCCTTCACCTGCTCAACTGGCGTCACGCCCGGCGTGATGCCGATCCAGCATGGCAGAGCGCAATCGGTGAGATGCAGCATCGCCAGGCGCGGCGGAAGCGGCTGCTGGCGTGCCACAAAGATCACCAGGCCGATGCAGACCAACAATACCAACAGGACTGCACCGGCCACTCGCGCCATATACGCTATAATGCGGATCAGGCCAGCAGGTGTTCGCGCTTGAACTGGGTTTCGTATAGCGAAGCGTACAGACCGCCCCGTGCCAGCAGTTCGTCGTGTGTCCCCTGCTCAACCACCTTACCGCGATCCATGACCAGGATCACGTCGGCGGCCAGGATCGTGCTCAGGCGATGGGCGATAACGATACTGGTTCGGCCCTTCATAACCGTTTCGAGCGCCGCCTGGATCAACGCCTCGGACTGCGAATCCAGGCTGGAAGTCGCCTCGTCCAGCACCAGGATGCGCGGGTTCTTGAGTATCACGCGGGCGATGGCGATGCGCTGCTTTTCGCCGCCGCTCAGGCGGTAGCCACGCTCCCCAACGATGGTATCGTAGCGATCCGGCAGGCCCATGATGAACGGGTGAATGTTGGCCGCCTGTGCTGCCGCCACAACCTCGGCATCCGTCGCATCGGGACGCGCGTAGAGCAAGTTAGTACGGATTGTGTCGTGGAAGAGATACGTCTCTTGCGTGACCATGCCAATTGTCTGCGCCAGCGTTTGCAGCGTCACGTCGCGCAGGTCGTGGCCGTCAATGCGGATGCTGCCCGCCGTCGGGTCATACAGGCGCGGCAGCAGATAGGTGATCGTGGTCTTGCCCGCGCCGCTTGGCCCGACCAGCGCCGCCAGTTGTCCCGGCTGAATATGGAAGGAGATGTCGTCAATGGCGACGGCCCGCGCCTGAGAATCAGGCACCACGTCAGTCTCTTCGCCGTCGGCC
Organism: Aggregatilineales bacterium; assembly: GCA_035309185.1. Taxonomy (GTDB): domain Bacteria; phylum Chloroflexota; class Anaerolineae; order Aggregatilineales; family UBA2796; genus DATGFK01. The sequence continues at coordinate 567 of DATGFK010000416.1, read as the reverse complement.
TTGCCTTCGCCGTTTTTGGCCGCGCCGCCCTGCGTTGAGCCGCCGGACAGCACCGCGACGACGTTGTCCATACGCCCGGCTCGCATCACTTCCGTCAGACGCGCGGCCTCGCTGCCCTCATTGTAATTGAAGGACACGTGATCGAAGACGACCTCGCCCTGCACATCCTTGAGCGGAAGCGCAGCGGGTTTTTCTGCGATCTCCAACGGCATGTCCAGGACTTCAAAGACGCGCTCAAAGCTGACCATCGAAGTGGCAAAATCCACCGGCGCTTCGATCAGGTCTTGCAGCGGCTGGTAAATCTGCGACAGATACATGGCAAAGGCCACGATAATGCCGACGGAAAATACCCCTTCCAGGGCCAGGTGGCCGCCGATCCAGTACACCAGGAAGGTGCCCACCGCGCTGATCAAGCCCAGGCTGACGTACAGGCGGCTGCCGACGACGGCCCGGTTGATGCCGTAGTCGCGCACTTTAGAGGCGCGGTTGCCGAAGCGGCCCACCTCCTCGTCCAGCCGCCCGAACAGCTTCACGATCAGGGCGCCGCTGACGTTGAGTGTCTCGTTC
>DATGFK010000415.1:0-2951 GCA_035309185.1 Aggregatilineales bacterium | reverse complement strand
TCAACCATCACCATGTTGGCATTCTTGCCGAGATTATTCTTGATGGTGGCGGTGGCTGTAGCGATATCGTCCTGCACAAGCCGCGTGCGGTCGTAGGCGACATCAATCGAGAGCGGCCCGGGGGCCGGCACTACGCGTCCGTGAGGTATTACATCGCTGCAGGTCGCTTCAGGAGGGCAAGACGGTTCGTTGTTCCAGGGCAGGAAGTAAGTTCCTACCACTTGATAGGCGAGACCGCCTTTGCCGTCAAAGCGGATTTCTACGTCGTTGCCGCCCTTGGCGGCCAGATCTTTGAAGACGAACTGATGCAATAGGTCGTTGTTGTCTGGTGTCAGAACAAGTTTTTCAACCGGCTTGCCGTTGAGCAAGACTTCAAGCGTGCCACGAACGTCTGCCGAACCTTTTTCCGTCGCCAGCAACAATGAACGCAGCGCCATGATAGTCGCTTGCGTTGTTCCCCATGTGCCGGAAGAATCCTTTTTGGAGACGATGTAAGTCAGGGCTTTGCGCGCAGTGCTCGATGCCTCGCCCCATTTCAGCAGTGCTTGCACGGCTAAACCTGTCGTCTCAATGCTGGCGCTTTCGCCAGTGGCATAGACGCTGGTTTCCTCAGCACTCCACCACACTTGTTCATCTTTCTCGGTGCGCGCATCCAGCAGGAGCTGCATGGCTTCGCGGGTGAAGTCGCGGTCTTTGCCGTAGTCGACGGCAAAGTTGGCGAGCACGGCGAGCGTATAAGAATCCATTTTTCCGCTCATGTGCTTCTCGATGAATGCCTTTGCCTTTTCTACCGCAGGGCCCTGATAGCCGGTGTTTTCCAGCGACCACGCGATGTAAGCGGTGATGCGCAGCACGTCAGTGTTATAGCGGTTGGTGGCGCCTTCATTGATAAAGTTGGCATCCGGTTTCCAGCTTCCGTCTTCCTGTTGCTGAGCGGCCAGCCATTGCTGGGTCCGCAGGATCAGGTTCGGGTCTACGTCGTAGACCTTTGACATATCGTAGAACTCCATCAGGCCGTAAGCGGTCAGTATCTTGTTGGCGGGCGCCTGGCCGAACCAGGAGAAGCCGCCGCCTGGCACTTCGAAGGTGAGCAGGCGCTGATAACCATTGGCAATGTATCCTTCAGCTTTGGCGTGTACTTCAGGGGTGAGCTTGTTGGTGCGCTTCATGTAATCGAGGGCGAGGACGTTGGGATATGTGCTGGAAGACGTTTGCTCAAAACAACCACCTGGCATCTGCAGGATGCTATCCATGCCTTCGATTACCTGGCTCAGCGGACCGGGATAGAGCCTGACGAAGATCTTGCTGGCGTCGGGAATCGAGGCTGCGGGGAAATCTAATTCATGCTGCACGCTGGTTTCCAGCCGTCCATTGAAGACCAGGTTCTGCTCGCGGCCATTCGGAACAACTTCGATTTCCCGGACCACGATGTCAGCGCGATCGGTCTTGCCCTTCATGCGCGCTGAAAGCGTGAGCTTGAATTTTCCAATACGGTTGGCCTGCACGGTGAACTGCGCGCCGCCTACGCTGCCGGAATCTACGGCGACGTTCTTTTCGGAAACATCATCTACCAGGGAATACCAGTCATCGGCTTCGAGTTTCAAGCCAACTTCTCCGCGCGTGCCCGAGTAGTTGTAGGCGGCCACGGGGATAGACACGCGGTCCCCCTGCGTTAGCGTAACTGGCAGATCGAGGTCAACGAAGAAATCCTGAAAGACTTTCAGGCTTGAGGTGGCGCTGCCCAGCGCGCCGTGCGCCGTTGAAGCCAGCATGGCCATGCGCCAGGTGGTGATGGAATCCGCCATCGGAATGGTGATGCTGGCGCGGCCATCCTGGTCCGTAATGATTTCCGGATTGATGTAGAGGGCTTCAGGGAAGTAGGAGCGCACGCGGGGGGCAGACGATGCGGAATCGTCTTTAGCGCCCAGACTTGCGCTGATGGCGTTCACGATTGGCGCTCCAGCGGTAACTTCAACGGTTTCAGTTACGGAACCACGCCGAGCCACGCCCGGAACAAGATTCTGCAAGGCTATAAAATTACGGTTCATGAGGGGCAGGTCGGCGACCTCTTTTTTCCTGATCAAGTCGCCATCCTGCATCCAGATGCCATTGACGTCATTGGCAGTACCATTAATGGTCACGACCTCGAAGTCGGTCGTCGTGCCTCCAGTGTTATGTGACGCTACACCACCTCCATTGGGCTCGTGCCGGAGAAAAACGGAGAGAGTTGCGCGGTCTCGCGGATCGAGCCTGAGACTGTTCGAGATGCTCTCTGATGCCGTGGAAACCTCGACCTGGTAATCGCCGGCGGGCAGGGCCGACAGCGCGAATTTCCCGTCGGCATTGACCCGCATGGTGCGCGTCTTGTGCGTGGAAATTTCGCGTACTTTGACCACGGCTCCCTCCAGCGCCAGGCCCCACTGGTCAACAGCCGTTCCTGAAATTTCTGCGCGGCGGTTGTAGGGGCCGCGGTCGTGCTCGATGTTAAGATCAATCGCGCTTGGGCCCGAAGTCGGATTTCCCACGATTGTGCGGCGTCGAAGTTCCAGATAAGCCCACAGGTCATCGCCGGTGTTAAATTGCTTGTCGGGACCTGCACTGCGAACCAGGTAGTAAACCTTTTGGAGGTCCGATTGTCTGTATTCAATGTTAAGGTTGGTGTGCCACGCATCACGCAGCTCGGGGTCGCCGGTGCGTACCATCTTCGCGACGATCTTGAGAAGGTCATCCTCACCAGGGTTCTGGTCGTACACCCGGCTGATGCTTTCCGATAACCGGTTTAGCTGAGCGATAAAATGCGCCTGGTAGCGCTTGGCGTATTCGGCATATTTCGTCACCGGCACAGTTTTGCCGAATTGAGTCTCAAACTTGTTGGTGCTCACCATTTCTGTGGCAGAGAAGAGTGCACGCGCCGCCCGGTCGTGTTGCTCAGCTTGAGACTCTTCTACCGG
>DATGFK010000414.1:0-4057 GCA_035309185.1 Aggregatilineales bacterium | reverse complement strand
TCTCACTGGACTGGCAGGCTTTGGTGCAACAGCCGGCGCTGGGGGCCTCGGCGGCAGTGGTTTGAAAATATCCGGTTCCGCTGATGACGCTGGCACGGCGGGTCGGGGAGGCGTCGAAGGAGTGGCCGATTTCGCGGCTGTTACAGGCGGGACGGGAGATGCGGCGGGCTTGATGGGTTTTGCCGATGTCGCTGATGGAGATTCTGCGGACGCAGCAGATTCGTCGTCGGCGGGCTTCTTGCGTGCTGAAGGCTTGGGAGCCGCCTTGGTTGTCGAGGCCCGTGTTGAGGTTGACTTCGGCTTGGCAGGTTTGGAAGCGGCAGTATCCATATCGTCCGCGTCGCTGTCGGGCGTAGGTTTTGTACTTCTGGGCTTTTTAGGAGTGGCTGGGGGTTCCATACGATTCGCTCCTTTGTAAATCTATAAACAAGGTAGATGCGTTGGCATATTAGTCGGTTATTCTACGGGCAAACTACGCAATGTGCGAATCGGGCGACGGTACCGCCAGTTCCTAACCCAACAGCCAGATCAGGCCAAGCAAAACCAGTCCCAGCAATATGAGCGCGCTCCATCGCACGTAGAATGCGAGTTGAGCATCGTTCTTAACGAGCGTAGATCCTGGCAAATCGGCGGGCGTGCCACCCGCACCGAGTTCACCAATGATGTGTGCCAGGGCGTCCTGTGTGCGGGCGCTATTGCGCCGGATAAGATAGGCTAGGCTAATGATGATCGCCGTCAATCCCCCAATGCCGAGGATCAACAGGAAGCGCCATTCGATACTCCAAGACGCTCCTGTGATTCCTTTGAGGCTGGTCAGCGCGCCCAGTCCTGCCAGAAAAAGGGATGTAGACCAGTTAAAAAGATTATCTTCTGATGTGCGGAGTGAACGCAGCTCTTCGTAATATTGTTCGCCGAGCCACTGCAAGCCTGCTCTCTGCTTGTCTTCCATCGGGGATTGCTCCGGTAGTAAGCTGGAACTTTTTTGGTGTCCCAATCAGGCGCAAATAATATTCGAGCGCAGATTATACGCTCATCAATTCTATCTCTTCGGGAATTTCGAGATCGCGGGCACGTAAGTCAACAACCAGGACGCTAGCGCGCGCGGAAGCGGCCCGTTCATAGAAATTCCAGACCAGCGGCAGTGCGTCGCGCAGGTGGCGCAGTTGTTTGTTCACGTAGTCGGCAAAACGGGGATCGCGTTCCCCGGCAGAAAATTGGCGAACGGCCTGTTCTGGGTTCTCGCCCAGTCGTCGGGCGGCCTTCAAATGCAGCCGAACCGCCGCTGGAATGGCACTACTGACGAACAACGCGGGGTGAAACTCATGCCCATCGGAGGGCAGTTCAACATCCAGGAAGGAGAGGCTGTGCGCCTGTACTTCAGAGAGTTCAAGGCTTTCAACTGCGTTAGCGCGCCCGGCCAGGTCAAGTTGACGCGCAGTTGCCTGCACGCCGCTGTAATCATAAACATCAGGACGCTCAAACCAGTAACCCCGTGCGCGAGGGCCAAGCATATCGCTCTCGTGGGCTTCAATCATTGGCTGTAATTTTTCCAGCAGGGCTGGTTCTACACGATAGTATGCTAAACCCACTTCTCGATCCTTTCAAAGTTCAACGATCAAACTTTTGCCTTGCGGTGATCGCTTGCGCGTTTTCCTGCGTGTTTTGCTGCGGCCATACCTGAGTCGGAATCATCTGTAGATAGTCGGAGGCAGCCAGGATGTACAACACGCCCTCATACTCACCTTTGCAGGCGACTTCCCATTCCGCGTCGCGATGCAGATGCCCATACACACAAACCGTCGGTTGATACCGCGTGATCAAATCCACATAAGCGGTCGGTTTGCCCTCGGAAGTGAAAGGTGGATAGTGCATGATCAGCAACAAGGGCTGATCTGCTTCTCGTTTCTCGGTGGCTTTCCGAAGGGCCAATTCCAGACGCTTCAATTCCCGATTATAACGATCTTTGCGCGGATCTGCCTTGTAAAATGGATCTTCGGGGGCAATGTGGCCCATTGCTCCACAAAGAAGCACGCCGTCAAATTCCAGGTAATCGCCTTCAAGGGCATAGAAGCCCATCGGCTCGACGATCTTACGCACGCGCTCGACATCCTTCCACCAGTGGTCGTGGTTGCCGCGCAGCAGCACCTTGCGACCGGGCAGCGTTCTGAGCCAACCCAGGTCGGGCAGCACTTTGTTCACCGACTGCGCCCAGGATACGTCACCTGCAAGCAGCACAACGTCGTTGGGTGCAATCTCGCGCTTCCATTCGCGCGCCAGCCGATCTATATGGTCGAGCCAGCGTTCGCTGAAACGGGACATATCTTTCGGTTTTGCTAAGGATAAATGGGTGTCGCCAATGGCCCAGAAGCGTGTCTGCATCGAGACTTTCAGAATAGCTCACGTTGGATTACCTTTCACTCTATTATCGGGGAATGTTGTACGATTCCACAAGGGTGTATAATCGCATTTATTCGCTATAATGCAGAATGATAATCCCGTCGGCTAAACAAGGTTTTGCCCGATGACGACCCTGGACTTTTATAACCTACGCAAACGAATGGTTCAGGAACAACTTGAGGCGCGGAATATCGTCGATCCCCGCGTACTGATGGCGATGGCAGATGTGCCTCGCCATATCTTTGTTCCCGACGAACTCCGCCACATGGCCTATCACGATGGGCCACTCTCCATCGGACAAGATCAGACTATCAGCCAGCCGTTTATTGTCGCCTATATGTCGCAGTGCCTTCAATTGAGCGGACACGAGAACGTCCTGGAGATCGGTACCGGCTCCGGCTACCACACTGCGATCCTGTGCCAGCTTGCCGCGCACGTAACAAGCATCGAGCGCAACAGCATCCTGGCCGAACGTGCCGCGCAAAACCTGGACGAGCTAGGCATTTCCAATGTGGAAATTTATGAAGGCGATGGCAGCCAGGGAATGCCCGACATGGCTCCCTACGATGCCATTGTCGCATCGGCGGCGGTTCCTGCCGTGCCGACCATGCTGCGCGCCCAACTGGGTGAGAGTGGTACGCTGATCATGCCGGTGGGCGACAATCACTTTCAATACCTTGAACGAACGATCCGCACGGGGATGACCTGGCACGTCGAGCAGATCATCCCGGTCATGTTCGTGCTGATGATCGGGCGTTATGGCTTCGGGCCGCGCGCTACAGGTTCCGCAGCGCAATTGTAAAACTAAACTTATTGTGAATTCGCAGGGGTTTATTTGGCGTCAAACGAATCAAAAAGGGAAGTTTTTAAGCCATCCAGCAAGCCGCCCAAGACGTAATCTCAGCTTCCTACACCTGACCTGTTCACTTAATTGGCTTCGATCAAATGTCAACAGAACCTAGCTGGAGGGCCAATTTTGTTCCAATTCTTCCGACCACAATCCGAGATGCTTGAGCTGACTAACAATTTCATCCAGGCATGTAAACCATCGTGCGCCATCAATCATGGCCCCACCCACGCCGTGCGTCTCCAAAACTCTACAATTTCCTCGACTAGGGTGCAGCCTACCCTCTGCAATTTATGGCGACAATCATCGCTAACATTGAAATCTTCGATTCTATGTGGCGACACTTAACTACGCCTTCTTCGCCACCGCCGCATAATGCGCTTGCAAACTTCTTACCCGCAGCGGCTTCTTCAGGAGCGACTGGATGCCCTGCACAGTGGCCTGCGCCGCCGAGAGAGTCGTCACGACCGGCACCCGGTACAAATGCGCCGCGCCCCGGATCGCCTTGCCGTCATCGTAGGCGGTTCCGCCCAGCGGCGTATTGATCACCAGTTGCACGCGGCCCTCGCGTATTGCTTCAAGCGCGTTGGGCGATCCCTCGCTGACCTTTTTGACGTGCGTGACCGGAAGGCCAATCTTGGCGAGATATTCCGTGGTTCCTGCGGTTGCCATCAGGGAGAAGCCCATCCGGTGGAGGTCGCGGGCAATTTTGCTGGCCGCGCTCTTGTCAAAGTCGTTGACGCTGATGAAAACCGTCCCGCTCAGCGGCAACGTCATGTCTGCCTCGATCTGTGCTTTGGCAAAGGCATGGCC
>DATGFK010000413.1:0-3865 GCA_035309185.1 Aggregatilineales bacterium | reverse complement strand
AGGGCCGGACGGTTGGTATCCCGACGCGCGATTGAGCCTGGACGCGACGATCCGTGCCTTTACACAGGGGCCAGCCTACGCAGGAGGAATGGAAGATCGCCTGGGCACGCTCAAAGCGGGCTACCTGGCCGACCTGGTCGCTTTCGACCGCGATCTGTACACGATTCCGCCTGATGATCTCCTGTCGGTGCAGGTGGTTGGGACGATGGTCGGCGGTACATGGCGATATTTTGGGATGTGAGGGGAAACCGATTGCGCCTGAACAAAACTGATCAGAATAGCACAGCTCGACGGGTGATCCGGAGGCGAAGTCGAGCCGTTTGCGCCGCTCCACAACGATTATTACGACTTAACTCAAATTCCTTTCCAGGTGTAAGGGCATCCTATGCAAGTACAAATCGACCACGTCGTCATTGCCGGGAGCGATCTGGCCGCACTACGCGCACAATCCGAAGCTCACGGATTGCCCCCAGTCGAGGGTGGTGTTCACGTTGGTGGACAGACGCACAATGCGCTCGTGAGCTTTCCGGATGGCACCTACCTGGAATTGATCGCGCCGACGCCTGGAAACACCGCGCCCGATCACGTCTGGACAGAATTCATGCATACCGAAGCAGGCGTATGCGCGTGGGCTATCCGCTCCACCAACCTTGAGGCCGACACAGCGCTCTACCGTTTACGGGGAATCAGTGTCAGCGATCCCGTTTCAGGTGGGCGTACCCGCACCGATGGCGTTCGGCTCGACTGGCGTACCGCCAGACTGGGCGACGACCCGCTTGGCTCGGTGCTGCCATTTCTGATCCAGGATGTCACCCCGCGCGATTTGCGCGTACCTAAACCGGCGGGCGGTTACGAGAAGATCGCGGGCATCGAATGCGTTGTTTGCGGCGTAAGCGATGAGAACGACCCGATCCTCGCGCTCTTGAAACGTGCCTTCGATGCTGAATTGATCACGGATAATGCAGGGCTGCGCCTGGGTAATGAACCCATTCGCTTCGACACGACTCCCGGCAAACACGGCCTTCGCGATATGCGTCTGCGTAGCCGATAGCTGCAAGCGTTTTACAGCAACCGCAAGAGGTGGAGCTTCGACCTCACGTGTGGCAAGATGGAAGATGAGGATGGGTCGGCGCCTTTGCAAGGCTGTAAGACAGGCGCGACCCTCTGGCCGCGCCCGTCTTGTTTATAGGACTATTTTGTTGGAATGCGAAATGGTGGCGGGTTAATTGCTGGAGGTGTTGGCGTAGGTTAAGACAACTGAATTGTCGCTGCTGAACGGATTGGGGGCGTACCTGTCGGCCTCTTTGTCGTTGAACCAATCGTGGCCGTTGATCAGGTAACGGTACTCATATTCGCGATTGAGGTCGAGGTCAACTGTGACGGCAAACTTACCGCTTTTCTTGTCCATCGGCGTCGCCTGCGAGTCCCAATTATTGAAGTCGCCCACGAGGCTGATATTTTGTGCTGCTTCCTCGATAGTCTCCGGCACTGAGAATGTGACCTTGCATTTGGTCTTTAGGAACTTCTTCTGGATCATCGTTCGTCTCTCCTGATAATTCTCACATGGAACAATGCAAGGTGGGATTGTACCTCTTCCTACACGTTGTTCCATTGTTTACACTTCACAGCTTATTTCGGGCGTTTTCTTTTTGGCTGCTGTAAAGCCAGTTTATTGGGGCATCTGGTTTTGGTTCGATGTCAAAAATTGGCGCTTGCTTCACTTAAAAGTGTATTTCGTAATACAATACAATCGTTGTATTGCCATCAGCGAGGTTAAGCAGAGGTAGGTCATCATGCCGATCACGTTGGAATTCTCCGAAAATGGCTACGTCGCACATTATGTCTTTAATGGCACCTGGAACGCTTCCGAACTGCTGCCCCTGTATGAGCGAGAAGGTGCTCATCGCAAGTCCGTTAGCCATGTGGTTCATACATTGATCGACATCCTCAAGATGGCAAATATCCCGCCCAACGCCATTACCGCCAGCCGCAAATCGCCTACATTTAGCTCAAAGAATGACGGCCAACTGGTGATCGTTGGCGCAAAAGGCTATGCCAGGAACCTGGCTGAGTTAATCTGTAAGCTGACTCACTATACGAAGGTCAAGTTTGCTGACGGTGAAGATGAAGCCTGGACTTATCTGCGGGCGCTGATCCCAGCCGATCCGGCACACAATGCGCAGAGCGAAGCAGAGTCCGCGCCAGCCAGGATTTAATCGCCCGATTCGGCGGCGCGCACAAAGTCGGCCAGTGCCTGCCAGTGGGCCAGCGAACGATCCCGGTTGGCAGGCGCAAACTGGTAGGCCGCGCCGGACGTGGAGGGCAGCACAAAAACGGCGGTATTGCCAAGAGATTCTGGCTGGCGACCATGCGCCACTTGCTTGACGCCGTAGAACTCCTTGGCGGCGCGTTTGCCGTTGAAGGCCAGCGCTTGCGGCGCGTATTGTGCGATTCGCTCCCGCGCGCCCAGCGCATCGAAGTCACCGGGCCGCAAGGTGTGATCCATGCCAAAGCGCTCTTTGACCATATCTGTCAGGCCAATGCCGAAAGTGGGCAGCAATCGGAATTCCTGCGGCGCCAGCAGGCGCGGTGTCAGGCCAACTTCGGCCAGGACGATCCAGAACTGATTGCCCGGCCCAGCGTAATACGCGCCGATCTGGGCTGAGCGTGTGCTAACCGCCGTCCCGCAGAAGACGACTTTCAAGTTGGGTTCAAGGACATCAGGTAGGATAGGCATTTTAAGGGAGAAGCTCGATATTGTTGGTAATCTTATGACAATAGAATATCGAAGTTAAACGACATGAAAACAGGTAAGTTCCAACAGATTGCTTTATTCGCACTTGCCGCATTCGTTGCCTTTACCGCAGGTCAAATAGGACACGCCAGTGTATTGCAGGCACCTCCTTCTGCGAGTACGGCTACACCTCCTGGCAATTGCGAATGGCATAATGGGGTGCTGAGTCTTCAGATCTCGCCTGACAGTAAATACCTGCTTGGCGCCTTGGACGAGGGAACTGTGCGCTTATGGGACTTAAAGTCGGCTGCCTTGATACGAACCTTTTCAGTTGCGTCGTCAAATCCATTCGCAAAAGCAGTCTTCTCTCCCGATGGAAAATACGTGTTGGCAAGTGTTGATCAAACTCCGGATGCGAAGGACGGAATAGCGGTGCTATGGGACACCAATACCGGGCAGCAAGTCCATACATTCAGCGCTGGTAAAGGCGACAATGACCTCCTTAACGAGGGGCCGTTAGCGGCATTTCTCCCCGATGGAAAGCATATCGTGGGTAGTTACACGGATGAAGCCGTGTTGTGGGAAACTGAATCGGGAAAATTGGTACAAAGTTTTCCCTCTGAGTCTGCTCCTATCCTGGAAGCTCAAATTTCTCCAGACGGCAATCGCATTCTGACACAAGGTTATCCGGTTGTAGTATGGGATGTGAATACCGGCAACATGCTGCATAACTTCGGTAGAGTCCCACCCGACACACTTTCAGTATTCTCTCCGATGGAGAAATATATCCTCACCCGCAGCATTGACATGAATTCCCAAAATTGGGCGCTCCACATTTGGGACGCGCAGACATTCACTTTGGTAAAAACGCTCGGTGGAGATGAAGATCTTGATGGATTTTTTTCCCTGGACGATCAATATGTCGTAACCTCTGATCTTAATTCCACTTATAAAGTTTGGAACGTCCGAACAGGACAGAAACTGCATACATTCGAGCGATATGGGCTACAGATTAACGCTTTAGTGCCGTCCAGACCAAATTTGTACATTCTGGCAGCGAGCGATGGTCATACGAACACCATTCTTCACTTGTGGGATTTACAGGCAAACAAGGAACTTTACAGCTTAACG
>DATGFK010000412.1:0-6992 GCA_035309185.1 Aggregatilineales bacterium | reverse complement strand
GCCCAGGGCCGACGGGTGTGGATCACGCTTGGGGTGGCAGCGCTGATCGGCCTGATCGGCTTCCTGCCTTACGTGTACCTTCCCGCGCGTGCGCTGGCTCATGCCGATTGGGTGTATGGCGATCCCAGCACTCTGCCCGGTTTCTTAGAACAGTTCACGGGGAAAGAGGCCTCATTCCTGATCCACCTGCCGCCGGATTTGAGCGGCTGGGCCAACGATTTCGTAGACTCGCTCCGGCTGCTACTGCTGGAATGGACTCCGCTTCTGGTTGTGGCCGGGGCGGCCTCGCTGGCCTGGGCCGCTGTGCGATCTCGCTTCCGGCGCGAGGCGCGAATCGCGGCGCTGTCCATCGTGGGATACTTTGCGTTTCTATTTGCGTTTCACAACGTGGTGATCCCGGAGGCAGACCTGCTGCCGATTGTGATGATGTTTGCCTTCGGGATCGCGCTGGCGCTGGATTCCATTCCCCTCACCCCCAGCCCCTCTCCCAGCAACTGGGCGAGGGGAGAAAAAATTCCACTAGTCCCTCGCCCGCCAGCGGGAGAGGGATTTAGGGTGAGGGAGTCTTCCGCCCCTCACCCACAAGGGGGGAGGGATTTAGGGTGGGGGGTATCCACCATCCTGGCCGTGATCATCATCGTGACGCTGGTCGGGGCCAATCGCGAATCGGTTTATGCGCTGACCCACGACGATAGCGGCCTCCAGGTGATCGCGCGGGCGAAGGAAGTGCCGCGCGATGGCGCATCGGTGCTGATGCTGCCGTGGGGGCCGCACTATACCGCCGTCGCCTACTCGAAGCTGGTCAGCCAGGAGAATGCCGATCTGCCGCTGGTTACGCACAGCGCCGATTTCCGCACATTGGTGGCGCAAGGCAACGCGATCTACACCGAGCGGGACACGTTCTATCGCTTCGGCCTGAACTGGTGGGACGCGCAGATCGGGCGTGCCTACCTGTCGTCGGTGGGCGACTCCCTGGTGGTGATCCGCCAGTCGCCGTTGACGCAGGACAGCGCCGGGGCGCAGCCGGTTGGGCATGGTGTCGTGCTGCACAATGCCAGCCTGTGCGCGACGGATACGCAGTATCGCCTGAACATCGCCTGGGGCGCCGATAGCACGCCCGACGCGGCCCTGAGCGTGTTCGTGAAGCTGCTGGCTGGCGACGCGGTTTTGCAGCCACAGGGCGATTCGAGCGCGCCGGTGTATGGGCAGTATCCTACCACGCGCTGGACGCCGGGCGAGGTCGTCTACGATACCTACGAGATGCCTCGGCTGCCCGGCGCGACAGCGTTGACCTTCGGCATGTACACGCAGGAGCCGTCCGGCAAATTCGACAACTTTGGCGTGACGCGCATCCCGCTGACGGGCGTGTTCAGTTGCAGCGGTGGGTTGGCGGGGAATTCGGGCGGGGCGGGGTAATCATGTGTAGATGTCAATGCGACGTTAGAGCGGACGCATCCACCGTTGGCAAGACCGTTGCCGTACCCGAATGTGCCGATGGATGGCGCAGACGCGTTCCAAGCGGCCCCCATACGACACGGAAAACCCGACCCTGCGTATCTATCGGTGTAATACGGCCATTGGCGTAGATGTAGAGCTTGCGCTCAATCGCAAACGCAGCCATTTGACCATCTGGCGAAAAGGCGATGTTGGAGCCAGCATTGTTTTCATCATGATCAATATTTTCGATTCTCACTGGTGAATATCCAGGAACATTGAATTCCCAATTTGGCGAGCCAGCATCTGGAATATCACTTATATGGGCAGAGATACCGTCTGGGGCAGAAGCAGCATAGTTTTCGAATAAAGTGTTGAATTCTGGGGTACCCAATTTTGATAATTCAATTCTGTTGCCACCAAAGATATCGATCAGGGATGCGGTTGAAGTATCTGGACTGAACGTGAGGACGTATTCAGTCTTCTTGTCTAGAACCCATAACTTGAAACCATTCATCTCCGAAGGATTTTTGAACAGAAGTCTGCCGTCCGCAGTAAAGACTTGTACTTCGCTCTGACCGATAGGTGCATTTGTCTCAATAGAGGGATGTGTCCACGCAATCCCCGTGTGTCCCCATTCTGGAGAATTATTGATGCTCTCCCATGCATGGAGTTGCGCGAGGCTCCTTACGCTTTTTTGCTGAATGTTATACACAATCAGGTGGTCGTAATATAAACTTTCGTCTTGCCCAGGCCAGTTCGTTTCCGTCCACGCCAACATTTTGCCATCTGGTGAGAATACCGGGCCGGAACGACTAATGAAGCTGGTTAGCTGGTTGTAATCATCCAATTTGGCATCTGCTGGTTGATCCACAAGTTTGGTTGCGTCTCCAGTGGCAAGGTTCAGCATCCAGATATTTGCCGCATCCGTTGCCCACATCGGCTTCGACCCCTGCCTCTGCTTGACCAGCAATTCTGAACTGGAGGCATAGGCTATCCACTTGCCATCAGGAGACTCGGACGGCAAGAAGTTGTAACCCAAGGTCGTGAGCCGCTTCAACGGCTGGTCGAATCCCATCCAGGCATAGAGATCGCCCCACTGGACACTCTGCTGATCTGCCGGGGCTATTTCGAGTATCAAAGGCGGTTCCTGAGGATTGGGCGTGCCTGACACCTGGCTATAGATTGGCAACCACAAGAACATCACCGGGACGAGAATGAGGATCGTTTTTCGCAAGCGCATCGCAAACCCTCCTGATGTTACCAATCTCAGTAAACATCGTTCGAGGCTGGACTGCTCAACGGGAAGTATACGGCCTCCCGTTGGAAGGTAATCAGCCATAGAACGTCCCGCTGGCGTGCCATAGCCAGTGGTCAAAAATTCAAACCATACCCTGTAGACTCTCACACTTAAATCGTGATATAGTGTGACCATTACAAGATTTGCTCCTGCGCTGCGCAAACAGCCAGGAGCGTGATGCACCTACAAAGGAGGCGCATAATGCCCGATCATACCTCAAACTCGGTCTCGTTTTCGGCCAATCCCCACGATAAACGTCCGCTCCCTGAGATCATCGCATCCAATTACGGCTTCCCGCTGGCCTACCACGATGTAGATGGCTTGCGCTATTACGCTGTCCAGGATTGGATCATCGGGGTTGCCCAGGCTGCTGAACCGCGTAAATTCTGGGACTCGATGAAGCGCCGATTACGAAAGGCTGGCGTTGATCTGTCTTCATGGTGCAGACAGTTGCCATATCGTGTAAGCAACGGCAAGACCTACAAGTTAGATTTTGCTGACGCCGAGGCACTCTACCGAATCACACAGCGTATGGATGCCCAAACGGGTCTGCGCGAAGACGTGCTGAAGTTCCTGGCGAAATCGGGCGTGGTCATTGACGAAATCCGCATTGATCCCGACAAGGCCATTGACGCCGCGATTGAGGCGTACAAGCGGCAAGGCAAATCCGACCGCTGGATTCAGATTCGCGTCGAGAGCAAGATTCAACGAGTCAAATTTACTACTGCATTCCGAAAGTCAATGAGAACATCGCCGCAGCAGTGGCAGTATGCCGTCGTGACGGACGAAATGCGGCTCGGCCTGTGGAAGCGCACCACAGCCGTTTTGAAAGAACAATTGGAACTCAAGAAAAACGACAGCTTACGCGATCACCAGTCCGATATTGCCATCGCCTACGAACTGTTGACCGAACGAATCTCGACCTTTGAACTGGATCAGAAAAACGATCTCGAATTTGATCAGGCCAAAGGCATTGTCCGCGCCAATGCAGATTCTGTCGGCCAACATGCGGAAGCCACAGGCCGCAGACTGGGCATTGATATTGCGACCAATCGGCCCTTGCTAAAGGACGAAAATCAGTAAAGGGTCAGCGGGGCGACTCACGTGTCCGCCCTGGTTGCTCTAGCCCTTCGCTCTGCACCATCTGGCGGGCCAGTTCGATAAAGGCGGCCAGGGCAGGCGATACCCATTTGTCCTTGTGATAGATCATCTGCGTGAGCATTGCAAAGGGAGGGCCTGCCCAGCGCAGCGCCATCAGGCGATCTTCTGCCAGTTCTCGACTGACCGTCATGGCGGGCAGGAAGGTCAGGCCCATCCCGGTCATGACGCACTGCTTGATGGCCTCGACGCTGCCAAACTCAAGCGTCGTGGGCGGATAGACTCCGCCCTCAGTCAGCACCCTTTCGAATAGGCTGCGATAGGTACAGCCCGCCTCCGTTAGCAGCATGGGTTCCCCGGCGAGGTCTGCCACGCGGACTTCGTTCCGCGCCGTCAGGGGATGCTCCGGCGAGGCCAGTATCAGCAGAGCCTCATGCACGAGTGTTTCGACCCTTAGATTCACCGATTGGATCGGCTCGTCTACCATGAAGGCCAAATCTATCAGCCCTTCGCTTACGCGCCGCTGCATGTCAGAAGAGGGCGAGGGGCGAAAGACAAGCTGCACCTGCGGATAGCGTTCGCGGAACGCTCGGAGCACCGGCGGCAGGCGATAGGCACACAGCGATTCGGGGGCGCTGAAGGCCAGCGTTCCCGAAGGCTCCTCATTGCTGCCCACAACGCTGCGCGCCTCGTCCATCAGGGTTAAAATCTGTTCGGCATACTTGAGCAGGCGGTGACCTGCGTCGGTCAGGCTGATGCGCTTTCCCAGACGATCAAAGAGTGGGACGCCGAGATCAGCCTCCAGCGCCTGGATCTGCGCGGTCACGCTCGACTGGACGTAGCCGAGCGCGTTGGCCGCCTGGGTAAAGCTGAGCGTTGCGGCGACCATCCGAAAGGTTACAAGCTGCCGTATATCCATGCCGATTGTCCTATCGAGAATGATGATGGAACTTATCAAAACTGTTCGTTTGCTTTGATAGTAGCACTGCTGTATCTTGTAGGGCAACGTTGGGTGAGCGAAAGGCATTCCAATGGACAAACGGGTGAAGTTTGATTTTGCGGTGATCTTCAGCAATGGTGGGGGACTACAGGGCCAGGACTTCCGCCTGGACATTGCCGGGGACGACATAACCGATGAAGCGCTGGCGGAGTATCTTGTCCGCGATTTGCGCCTGTTGATGGTCGAACGGGTCAGCATTCTCAAGAAGGAAATTATCAGCGAGCCACACAAACGTCTTAGACCAGGAGAAATTGCGTTGAATAACGCCGAACGCCAGCACAAGATCGAAAGCTATGGCAAGGCTCACGAGAAGCTTGTCGAGGCTATTCGAGCCTTTCCCGTCGAGATGTGGCAGTTCCGCGCCGCGCCTGACGGCTGGACGATCCATGAGATCATGATTCACATCGCAGATAGCGAAGTGAACAGTTACGTCCGCTGCCGCAGAGCCATCGCCGAACCGGGATCGGCAGTGCTCGGCTACAATGAAGTGGAATGGGCCAAAGCGCTCCACTACCACGAGCAAAGCACCGACGAGGCGCTGGAACTCTTCAAGTGCCTGCGCCGCGCCTCGTATGAATTGATCAAGACGCTGCCGGATTCTGTGTGGGTGAACACCATCGAGCATTCAGAGAACGGCACGATGACGCTGGAAGATTGGTTGATCGACTACGAGGATCACATTCCGGCGCACATTGCGCAGATGAGAGCGGTCTACGAAGCGTGGGTGATTGCGGAATTCCCGGCGGGGTGAAGTCGGCTGGCGTAAACGCCCTCGCCCCCAGTCCGTCGTCCGCGGATGGGCGAGGGGAGAAGGAATTATTGGGTTGGGGCAATCAGGGTGGGGATTTCTAACGTGATCAGCAAAGCCAACGCCGAACATTATCTGTGGGGCCAGCAGTGCGATGGCTGGCACCTGGTTAAATCCGAGGCGCTCAGTGTGATCCACGAACGAATGCCGCCAGGGACATCCGAGGTGCGGCACTACCACGAGCATTCGCGCCAGTTCTTCTTTGTGCTGGAGGGAACGGCAGAACTCGAAGTGGCGGGGCAGTCGCAGCGTTTGAACGCCCAGGAGGGAATCGAGATTCCGCCCGGCGTGCCACATCAAATCAAGAACACATCAGATCAAGATGTCGAATTTCTGGTGGTATCGCAGCCGCCCAGCCACGGGGATCGGGTGTTGGCCCAGCGGAATGGCTAAGGGGTGAGGTCAATCACACTTTTGGCGCAGGTTGCTCACCGCGAAAGTCTGCTGCGTTACGCGCCGCAAACTCGTCGAAGCTTGTAGGCTGCCAGCCGAAAATCGTGGGGATGACCGGCGAAACCTGCGACTCCTTGCCTTTGCGACGTTCGGCAAAAAGCTCGAACAGTGCGTCGGCCAGGTAGGGCGGCATTCCGTTGGCAAGGTTGGCTTGCCTGGCCTCCTCAGGCAGGACGTTGATATAGCCGATGGTCTTTCCGGTAGCGGCGGAAAGCTTCTGGGCAACTTCGGCCATTCTCAGCGCTTCGGGGCCGGTGATCGGGTAGGTCTTTCCCTCGTGGCCGGAACTTGTAAGACATATCGCGGCGACTTCGGCAATGTCGCCGATGTCAATGGACGCGATGCAGGCATCCTCCATCGGCAGCGTCAGCGCGCCCTTCGCCATAATTGGCCTGACCTGTCGAAAGTAGGCCGGAAAGAATTCGCCTGCCCGCAAATGGGTAAATGCCATCCCCGATTGCTCAAGCTGTTTTTCAATCTCGCCGTGCATCCGGGCGAACCGAAAGGGCGAGTCAATTTCCGGCATGATTCCTGACAGTTTAACAACATACTTCACGCCAGCCTTGCGAGCCGCGTCAATGAAGTTACATTGGACTTCCTGCATGGCGGGGTCTGACGACGAAATGAGCATGGCGCGATCTACGCCTTGCAAGGACTTGATCAGCGTCTCCGGCTGGGCCATGTCGCCTTCGACAATCTCGACGTTGGGCAGAGTGGAAAGCGATGCTGCTTTATCACGGTTACGCGCGAGGGCGCGCACTGGAACGCCGTGTGCCGAAAGTCGCCGTACCAGTTCACTGCCCGTAAGTCCGGTTGCGCCGGTAACAAGAATCGTCATGGTATTCGCTGTAGGCCTTTCCAAGATTGCGCGGTTGATTTCGAGACTTATTGAGATAGGG
>DATGFK010000411.1:0-3379 GCA_035309185.1 Aggregatilineales bacterium | reverse complement strand
TGCAGCCCACTGTGGCGCCGGCTCCGAATGGCCCACCGCCGACCAACACGCCGGGCAAGTAAGTTTGTCGGCGCTCTGATGGTGATCTTTAGGTTATTTACTTAGTATCGCCCTAAGCTGCTTAACGACATCGCGTGGATCGGCGCCGTATTTGCGCAACAAGCGCGCGCCTCGCGGATCGGAAGCCAGGGACAGCAACAGATGGTCAGTTCCGGTGTAATGCGATCCGAAGCCCTCGGCCCGATCCACGGCCCGGTCAATTACCTGCTCAATTTTGCCGCCGGTTGCCGGTCTGCTCTTGGTGAGATTGGCTTCCAGAGTGCCTTCGTCCAGGCCCGCCTCTTGCAGGATACGGGCACATACGCTCCGGCGTTCGCGGGCCAGGATCAATACCAGGTGAGCCAGCCCGACCTCCGTGTGTCCCATTTTTTCGGCCATCTGTTCCGCGCCATTCAGCACGCGCCGCGATAGTTCGCTCAGGCGTGCAACGCGCTTGGCCTGCTCGATACTGATTTCTGTGATGCCATCCTGCAAGAGGCGCCGCACGCTCCGGCGAATCTGTTCGGGGCTGACATCAAGCTGGCGCAGGAGGTTCAACAGCGCTTCGTCATTGCCCCGCGCCAGGCCGAGGAGAAAATGCTCCGTGCCGATATAGTGATGCCCCAACCAGTGCGCCTCGTCGGTTGCCAGCGATAGGGCTTCTTCCAGGGCGGGCGTCCAGGGATGCGAGGCATTACCAGACCGAGTCGCATGATCGATCTGTTGCAGGGCGCGCTCGGTGTGGCGCAAGTCCATTTGAAGCTCGAATAGAATGTTGCAGCCTATCGATCCTTCTTCGCGCAGGATGCCCACGAGCAGGTGGGTCGAATCAACTGCGCTGGCAGCATGTTCCTTTGCTACCGTTCGCGCATGACCCAACGCGCGACGCGCGTGCTGACTGTAGTAGCTGGTATTCATCATCAGAACTGCACCGATACGGCAACCGTGAGCCACCGATTGACAACAGTATATAGCCAGCCTGGGCCAATCGCCACTATGCCCCAGAGTGAAATTGAAGGGCACGCCTAATTTCCACGAACCTCCGTCGAACGGCTTCGCGTAAGACGATTTCAAGTAGCAGCGTCGATATGGACAAGGTACGCGATACAATTCCGATCAAAATGACTTCAGTGACCCATTGTGGAGAGATGCAGCCGTGACGGCTCTGAATTTGAATCAAAGTATGATTTCGGATCAGTCAGGGGTCGCCGGACGATTCAATTTTTTACCTGTACCGTCTGGAAAGGTTTTACTTGGCCTGGATGACAAGGTTGCCGAAAGATTTATTAATTCCTACGGGCCGATCTGGACAGAGTTCTTCAGGCGCGAGACCCCGCAGCACGAGGTTGTCGTTGACGCTTTTCAACTGGCGCGTTATCCCGTAACCAATGGCATTTATGCCCAATTCATCGCTGCCAATGGCTACGAGGATTCGTCCTATTGGACACCAGACGGCTGGGCATGGCGCCTGCGCAGTAAGCGTACTGAACCCCAATTCTGGAACGATCCACGCTTTGCCGGTGCAGATCGCCCTCTGGTCGGGGTGAGCTGGTTCGAGGCGATGGCCGTGGCGCGGTGGGCATCCATTATTACTGGACAGAATGTGAGGTTGCCCACAGAAGCTGAATGGGAATGGGCAGCCCGTGGCAACAACAATCGTTCGTTATATCCCTGGGGTGGCGCCTGGGATACCCAGAAATTGAATAGCGGAGTCGTTCCGCCTGACGATAACGCCGACAATGGGCCGCGAACGACCGTGCCAGTCGGGACATTTAGCCCAGCCGGAGATGGCCCCTTCGGGCATGGAGACCTTCTGGGGCAAGTCTGGGAATGGACATCCAGCCTGTTCAGCCCATACCCGTACCGGGCCGATGACGGGCGGGAGGATGCCTACACGCCAGATCGTCGCGTGCTGCGTGGCGGTAACTGGAGCGATGGCAAATATGCCAATCGCGTAACCACCCGTTATCTGTATCCCCCATATTATGCCGATCTCACCACCGGAGTCCGCCTCGCTGCGGGCGGAGCGATTCCCTCGATTGCCCCGCGCCCGAAATTCGATCTTGTGCTTTATGGACGTTCGTCGTTCTGCCCTGATCTGATCAAGACTAAGCAATGGCTCCATGCCTGGAACGTCCCCTATCGCCAACTCAACGTAGATATGGACGAACAGGCAGCCTCGCGTCTGGATCAATGGCTGGGTACCCGTACCATCCCTACTCTAGTAGTCGCGCCACTCACTCAGATCGATCCGGTTGACGAACCGGAGGCGGCAGACCTGGCGCATTTACGCAATAGGGATCGCTGCTCAATGCTGCACGAGCCAGAACAAGATACGCTGCGTCAGTTCCTCGTCCGAAATGGCTTCCTGAGCGAGTAAAATTCCCACACCAACTCGAATCGGGCGTTTGTTGCCCCAAGAGGTCCAAATTGCGTGATTGGTACGTTGTCTGTAGGATTCCCCAAACGCCATTCTGAGCACTCCAAAGGAAAACGCCATGTTCGGAGGAAGACGCCGCCAGCCAGGGCCAGTGGTGAGGATGTTGCAAAGCCCCGACCCGGCTGTGCGCATGAGGGCTGTTAACATTTTGGGTGGTCGCAGGAGGCCGCGCGCCGCGTGGCTACTCCAGCGGGTTTACCGGAACGATCCAAACCCACAAATCAGAGAGCAAGCCCGGCAGTATCTGACCCAATGGGCGCAGAACATGCTCAATCAATTGAACAGCGCTCCGCAACCTGCTGGAATCGGTCAAAAGTCATGGGAATGCGACTTTTGTGGTACT
Source organism: Aggregatilineales bacterium (assembly GCA_035309185.1). Lineage (GTDB taxonomy): Bacteria > Chloroflexota > Anaerolineae > Aggregatilineales > UBA2796 > DATGFK01. Next base: position 557 of record DATGFK010000411.1, on the reverse strand, counting down.
AAAGACGTGAAAGGCGGAGCCTGTCCAAACTGTGGCGCGCCCCGTCCAGACGAGGACGATTAGCAACCTGGCTCAATGCGCAGCCAGCCAGACCCAGATGTCAGCGAGGACACGGGTTTTCTCCGGTTCGTTCATAATTTCGTGATAAAGCCCATCATAAATCTTGATCGTCTTATCGGCGCTGCTTACCTTGTCGTACACAAGTTGGGAATATTCAGGTCGTGCAATGGGATCGTTGCTGCCGTGCAAGATAAGAATCGGCAGTTGGATGGCAGATAAATTCTCGCGTACAAAATCGCCACCCTCTACAATCTCTACGCCTACGCGGGCCTTGATTTTCCCGTGGTACACGTTTGGATCGGAGTCATAGGCTGTTGCAACCGCCCGATCTTTTGATAGACCTGACGATGGCACGCGCATCTGTACCCCTAAACGCGGTGCGACCCGGCTGAGTGTACGTGCCATGACTACTTGGGGCCTGCTAAATTCTGTCAGCGTCGGGATCATGGGTGCTGAAACTACCAATCCCTTGAGATCGCGCTGATTGGTAATCGCAA
>DATGFK010000410.1:0-3077 GCA_035309185.1 Aggregatilineales bacterium | reverse complement strand
TCGGCCTCGCCATAGGTCATAGCGATCATTCCACGATAGTACAGCGCTTCTGCAAGACTGACGGGCGAGAGGTACGGCTTTTCGCGTTCCAGCCTGCCCGGCCCCATCGCGCGGATCTCGCCGTAAAGGCGCGAAAAAACGGCGCTGGGCATCTTGCCGCCCGCGCCGAGCAATGCCTGAAGCGCTCCTCGCTGCTCGTCGGTAAGGCGATCCCAGGCATCGCTGACCTTCTCGGCCTTGAGCATATTCTGAGCCAGAAAGATCGCGGCCTGCTTAGGATCGCGCGCGGTCAGATCCACGTCCCAGCGATTGGCTATCACCCGTAGCAGTTCAGGATCATAAGCGGCCAGGGTTCGAGTCAGGTCTTGCATGGCGTATGTTCCGGGTTACAAAATCTCGTTTGTATCGGTAAAATTATACCGCAACGGGCCGACTTTTCCGACGCTTTCTCGCTTCCTGCCTTACATCGAATTGTCGGGGTTACGCAATCGGGTATACTAGCGGCCATCTTTTTGCATGGTATGGCGGTCGCAGTAGCATGACGGACTATATCCCTTTGATTGTGGTTGCATTTGCGGCGTCGCTCGCCCTGACGCCGCTCACGCGCCAAATCGCCCGGCGTTTTGGCGTGGTGGATACGCCGAGTTCCCGCAAGGTACATCAAACACCTATCCCGCTGATGGGTGGATTAGCTATTTACGGCGCCTTCATCATCGCCCTGGTGCTGTTCCGGGGCTGGCCGAAGTATGTTGCCGAATTGACCGGAATCCTCATCAGTACAACGTGGCTGGCCTTTATTGGCCTGCTGGATGATCGCATGGATTTACGGCCCTGGGTGAAGTTCCCGGCCCAGGCGCTGGCGGCGATTATCGTGATTGCCATCGGCATTAGCGTTGATCTGCCGATCCCACCGTTTTTCAACTGGCTGATCACCTTCGTGTGGATTGTGGGCATTATCAACGCTATCAATTTCCTGGACAATATGGACGGCCTGGCGGCGGGCCTGAGCGCCATCTGCGCTCTATTTATGCTGATCCTGGCCGTGCTCAACGGGCAATATTTTGTCGCGCCGCTGGCGGCGGCCCTGTGCGGCTCGGCTGTCGGGTTTCTGATCTACAACTTCAACCCGGCTACAACGTTTATGGGCGACATGGGGTCTATGGTGCTAGGCTTCATCCTGGCGGTGTTGGGCATCAAACTGAGCTTTCCACATGAGACGTTGGCCGGGACGTGGTACATCCCAATTATCGTGATGGGCCTGCCGGTATTCGATACGACATTGGTCGTCTTTACGCGGCTGCACGAAGGACGTTCGCCGCTGGTTGGCGGGCGCGATCACACCTCGCACCGGCTGGTGAGCATGGGCTTGAGCCACCGCCTCGCCGTGATCACCTTGTACGGTGTGTGTATCCTGCTGGGGTTGGCCTCAATCGCAGCCAGTGAGGCCCCGGTAAGTCTGTCCAATCTGATTGCGGTGGTGATCGCGGCACTCGGCCTGGGCCTGTTCGCGATCATGGAAGTCACGCGCTACCGCTACCAGCGCAAAGTGTCCCGTATACAAGAGACAGCGACGGTTGTTCCGACGCCGACGCCGCAGGAGACCGTGACCGAGGTTCCGATGTCGCCGCAAGACAAAGAGACGGTTGATCAGGTGGAGAAGGTTCATTAGGCAAACCAGCGGGCGCACACGGGTGCGCCGCTACGAATCTGGCAGATGATTTACCGTAGTTTTACAAAAGGGGTGCAAAAGATGCAAACCGTAGAACAGCTTAAAGAAGCGAAAATCGTCGCCATTCTGCGCGGCAATTACGTGGGCCGCTGGGAAGAGTACGCCGGTGCGCTGCTGGAGGGCGGAATCCGCGCCCTGGAGATCACGCTCAACTCGCCGGGTGCGCCGGAAGGCATCCGCACGCTCAGTGGGCTGATCAGCGGGCGGGCGCTGATCGGCGCGGGAACGGTGCTCACGGCGGACGCGGCTCGAACGGCCATCGAAGCTGGGGCGCAGTTCATCGTCGCGCCGGATACGACGCCGGAGGTGATCGCCGTATGCAAGGAAAGCGGAATCCCGGCCATTCCGGGCGCATACACACCGACTGAGATTCGGCGTGCCTGGGAGTTGGGCGCTTCGCTGGTGAAGGTCTTTCCGAGCCTGACTCCGGCATACGTGAAGGCTATTCGAGGCCCGTTCAACGACATCCCACTGATGATCACGGGCGGGGTCAATCTAGACAACGCCGTCGAGTTTTTGCAGGCAGGCGCGCAGGTGGTCGGCGTGGGCAACAACATGACCGGCGACCATCTGAGCCTGGCGGAGATCACACGCCGGGCCAGCGACTTTGTGAAGTCCGTCGGCGCGCTGAACGCGGTATAGAATTATTCAGTCTTTCTGATCACGCCCCACAAACGCAACATCTTCCGCTTCATCTGCGTACACACAAGCAGAGCTAAATCTGTCTCGCAAAGGAGATTTCTCGTGGGAAAATTCTTGCTTCGCGTGATCATCAATGCGATTGCCATCGCCATTACGGCCAGTCTACTGTCGGGCATCCACGTTGTCAATCGTGATCTGGGCACACTGCTCATCATTGGCCTGGTCTTCGGAATCATCAATGCGCTGGTCAAACCGATCTTGTCGCTTTTGACCTGCCCGTTTATCATTTTGACCCTGGGGTTATTTCTCCTGGTGATCAATGGTTTGATGCTGCTGCTCACCGCTAGTTTGTCCGGTGGACGGCTGGTCGTTGACGGATTCTGGTGGGCTGTCCTGGGCGGCATCGTTATGGGCATCGTCGGCATGATCCTGGAGAGCATCCTCGGAATTCGCGATAACAAGGATAAAGAGAAGGGGAAGCGAAATGGAAAACGTACTGATATGGGTAACGCCCATACTGACGACTACGCCTAAGCGCTGGACGAACTTGATTGACACACTGCCCGCCGATCTGCTCGCCCAGCCGCCTGCGCCCGGTGAGTGGTCGGCGTTGGAATGTCTCATCCATATCCTCGATACGGAACGGAACGTATTTGCCGTCCGCCTGAAGAATTTCCTGGCAGGGCAGGATCTGTCTGCCTTTGAT
>DATGFK010000409.1:0-6554 GCA_035309185.1 Aggregatilineales bacterium | reverse complement strand
AAACTGCTGCTGCGCGACGCCAGCGTTTACCCCTACGTGCTGCTCACCAGCAGCCGCTACGGTGACAGCGGCCATCGCCTGCAACTCCAGCTTTCCCCCGACGTTCCACAATTGATCATCGATCTGAACGCCCTCACGCCGCAGGCTGTGCGGGCGATGGCTTCCCAGGCCCTTAAGGGCGACATCAGCGACGAACTGGCGGCTTTTCTGGCTGAACAGGCCGACGGCAATCCATTCTTCGTCGAACAGCTTGCCCTTGACCTGCACGAAAGACATCTGCTGCGCGAGAAAGATGGCGTTTTCGGCCTGGAACGGCGCGACGTAGAAGTCCCAGACAGCATCAATACTGTACTGATCGCCCGCCTGGATCGCCTCGGATCGCAGGTCAAAGCGGTGGTGCAGATGGCCTCTGTTCTAGGCCACGAGTTCGAGGTGCGTATCCTATCGCAGATGTTGAAGGACGACGAACACCTGCCTACCAAAGTCAAGCAGGCCGAAGCGGAGGTTATCTGGTCGGCCTTGAGCGACGTGAATTACCTGTTCCGCCACGCGCTGTTGCGGGACGCCGCCTACGATATGCAGGTCACAGAGCGTATCCGGGAACTGCACGGCCTCGCTGGGCAGGCCATGGAACAGCTTTATGCCAATGAACTGGATCGTTATGCGGCACACCTGGCCTTCCATTTCGCACGCGCCGAAGACCAGGATCGTGAGCGACTTTATGCCAGACTGGCAGGTCAACGTGCCGCCGCGCAGTTCGCCAACAATGACGCCATCACTTACCTGACACGCGCCCTCGAATTGACTGGTGAAGATCAACCGGAAGAGTGCTACGACCTGCTTCACCTGCGCGAACAGGTCTTCGACCGCCTGGGTATCCGTAAATCGGAAACATCCGATCTCACGGCGCTGGCGGGCCTGGCCGAAAGGCTCAACGACGACAAACGCCGCACGCAAACTTCACTGGGTTGGGCCAGCTACAACCTTGCCACAGGCCACTATGCCGATGCGATTGCAACAGCCCGGCAGGCAATTGAGGTGGCTCAAAAAGCGGGCGCAGTCGAAGATGAAGCTGAGGGCTGCATCCAGTGGGGCCGGGCGCTTCTTCACCAGGCCAAGTACGCTGAAGGACGCGCCCATTTTGAACGCGCGCTGGCGCTCATCGGTGACCGCAGCGATCCACGCGCTCTGGCGATTAAAGCCGGTGCCGTAAGGCACCTGGGTACCGTCGCCGCCGACCTGTCGGACTATCCGCTGGCCCGCAAATATCTCGAACAGGCCCTTGCTCTTTCACGCGAGATTGGTGATCGCGTGGACGAGGCAGCCACGCTCAACAACCTGGGCAACGTGGCCCGCTACGAGGACAAATATGAGGAAGCGCGCACGTATCTGGAAGATGCCTTGAGCATCCGCCGGGAAAGTGGCGACCGGCGGGGCGAAGAAGCCGTGCTCAACAACCTGGGCGAAGTCGCCCGCGAAGAGGGAAACCTCACAGGTGCGCGCTCGTACCTGGAACAATCGCTGCGCATCAGCCGCGAGGTAGAAGACCGGAGTGGCGAAGGGATTGCCCTCGAAACGCTCGGCAAGATCGCAGAAGAAGAAGGCGATTACCTCCGCGCGCAGACGTATCTCCAGCAGTCATTGGCCCTCAGTCACGCCACCGGGGATCGGCGGGACGAAGACCAGGCCCTGGATGACCTGGGCCAACTGTCCGACGAGGAAGGCGATTATGCCCATGCCTGGGCGTACCTCGAACAGGCCCTCAAACTGGCCCGCGAGATCGGGGATCGCCGCGAAGAAAGCCAGGCGCTGGCCCTGCTCGGACTGGTGTTCCATCACCTGGGCAACGACAGCGCGGCCAGAGATTACTGCCAGGATGCCCTCACCATTGCACGCGAGGTCGGTGAGCGCGCCGAACAGGCCTCGGCCCTGACGCTTCTGGGCCACGCACTCTCCGGCCTGGGATCGCAGGATGAAGCCGCGCAGGCCTACCAGCAGTCGCTTGACCTGCGGCGCGAACTGGGCGAAGAATCCCTGGCGATGGAGTGCCTGGCGGGACTGGCCCGCTGCGCACTGATCGGCGGGAAAGATGCCGAGGCGCTGGGCCATGTCGAACCGATCTTAAAGTTCTTGAGCCATGAAATTCCGCAGGGCGTGCATGAGCCGCTGCTTATCTACCTGACCTGTTACCGTGCGCTCATAGCCAACAACGATGTTCGTGCCGTAGACGTGCTCAAACAGGGCCATGAGCTGCTCGAACAGCGGGCACAGGTGTTTGCCGACGATGGGCAGCGTAAGCTCTACCTGGAGCGCGTCGCAGCCCACCGGGAACTCATCGCAGCCTGGGTTGCACAGCAGGCCAGCATCGAAGCATCTGGCCTGAAGCCGTAGGCAGATGAGAACTTTTCTTACGTATGATTCTGATCACGGAGGCGGGAGGTAGTGGGGTTTGACGGGATGGGGCGTAGAACCTGTGCCGGGCCGACGCGGAAGTCGGCCCCCATGTATGATGGTGCCAGATATGTAGGGTCGGAGCCACGTCTCCGACTGGTTTGCGTGCCCTAAAGGTTCACGACAATATTCGAGAAAATGTTACCGATGGCTGGCCCCAGCAGTGCCAGGACGACGATCACGATCACGGCGACCAGGACAAACACCAGTACCCAAAGTACAACACTGGATATGATCGCCTGGCCCCAGCCAAATTGATGGGTGGCCTTAACGGCGATGACATTCAGCACCAGGGAATAGATGCCCAGTACAATATTCAGGCAGCCGACCACTGGAATTGCGCTGAGCACGATGCTGATAATGGAGAGAGGCGCTGAATAGGCTGCGACGGTGTAGGCTAGTTGAGAGTAAGTTCCTGTCCCTCCCAGCGCCCGCGCGATCAGATTCGTAATTCCGACGAAGATGGCAAAGAAGAGCACGGCGATGATGCCCACCACCGGTGAGCAGATGACGTTGATCAACGAGAAGCCACCTGAATAAGCTGTTCCTCCATACGTAAAGCTATTCCGCGACAAAGTGGAGGTGAGCAGGCTGCTAACGAGGTAGGAGATTGTGGAGATGATAAAGACCCAGGTGTATGCCGTGCTGCTGCTGGCGGAGGCGCTGTTGGCAATCTCGGCGTAACTGGCCTCTGAAGGCTGAGTCAGGGCCTTTGTCCAGGCCTGCATCCACGACAGCGGCGGAGTCGTCCCCATGCTAACAGGGCTAGGCGTCGGGGGTATAGGAGGTAATTGTTGGGACATAGAGAATCTCCAGTTTGAGAAGGTTAAGAATCCGCGCAACGCGGTCAGTATAGTCCCATTTGGTTTTTAGTGTGCAATTGGGCAAAAATGCAAGACGGCTTGCGCGCTGAGGGAAGGTCATGTACAACCAGAGGCGCGGAGAACCCTACAGTGATGGCTCATTTCAGGCTTGGACATCTCAGACCTCACGACGCGGCACTGTCCGGCGTGTTGCTGGTCGCGGCCTTGCTGTATGGCCTTGCTTATGGTCAGACGCCGCAGCCGACTCAACCAGGGCCAACGCCGCAAAGCCACATTGATAGCCCCTGTGGTGTAGTAGACGCCATTGATTATCCTATTGACGGCATTGGCATTGAAAATGATGACTTCGGGATGTATCGTGCGCCGTTCAATGGCCGCCACAGCGGGATAGATGTAGCCTTCGATCATTATGGCGACCCGATCCGCGCGGCGGCGCGGGGCCGCGTCACCCTGAGCGATCCTGCCGGATGGGGGCCAGAAAAAGGCGTGGTCATCATCGAACACGTCTTTCCCGACAACAACATTTATTTTACCGTGTACGGTCACATGGAAGTCATCGGTGGGCGCGACTTTCCGCTGGTGGGACAATGCGTGGAGCGCGGGCAGGTCATCGGCTCCGAAGGGCATCCAATAGCCGAAGCTCCACATCTGCACTATGAGATCCGCCGCATGAAATCGAGCGCGGGCGGGCCGGGCTATTGGTACGGCGATCCCCTGGATGCAGGCTGGTTCCACCCGGTAGATTTCACCGAGCAATGGCGACTGCGGCTGAATCCGGCCTTCCGCAAGATGGTCATGGCGGGTGGTGGCCCAACAGCGCCTCCGCTGTGGCACGCCGACGGTTCAGTTACGTTTGCGGAGGAATTTCACATCGAACACCAGGATGCCAGCGGTCAAACGCTGTGGAGGCTGGATGCGCTGGGACTCCTGGGCGTGGTCGAATTGCCCGATGGCCGAATCCTGGGCAGTACCAGTGATAACCAGGTAATCGTCGTAGACAATGTCAACGCCCGCTTTGACGCCTCCTGGACTGCGGATCGTGGACTGCATTCGCCGCCGCTGCGCCTGGGCGACTCCGTCGTCTTCCTGGGCAACGACAACCGTGTCGTGTCGTATGATGCGGCGGGCCACGTGCGCTGGCAAACCGATCCGCTCGGTGCGCATTTTCAGCGCTACGCCATCAGCGGCGACAAACTGGCTGTCGTCAGCAACAAAGATAGCGGCGGCGGCTACAGGCTCTCCGTGATTGACCCGTCCGGGCACATCGTCTACCAGGCCGATGCGCCCGCCCCGATTATCCCGTTCCGGGCGCAGGGCAACGGATTCATCCTCCTGGTCGCCTCTCAAGTAGGCCTATTAGGCCAGGCTATGCAGTGGAAGCCCCTGATGGATACCGGGCAAACGCTGGCCTGGGACAGCCAGGTTGCGCTCGACAGTCATGGCAATGTTTTGCTGTATCCCGGCTGGGGACAGGCTATCCTCAACTACGGGGCCAGTGGCGCCCTTCGCTGGCAGGTAACGCTGCCCGCGCCGCAGACTCAGCCGCCCCTGTTGGGGGTCGGCAATGGTTGTTTGGACTACGTCTTGAGTTCGGATGGCGGCTTACTGGCCTACCGTGCCGCCGATGGCGCGCTGCGAGGATTCACGACGCTTTACACGGGCGGCAATCACGGCCACCCGGCCTCGCGATTCCTGAGCGTTTTAGAAAATGAACACGTTCAGTTTTCGGCGGGCTACCTGTCCATTGCCACGATTGACGGCCCCACCCTGGCTAACGACTGCAAGGCGGGGTAGGACAGTCCCCTCTATTCCCCACCCCCTTTCCCAGCCATTGGGCGAGAGATTGAGGGTGAGGGAGTCATCGCCATCAACGCCCGTCTGCGGCGCTGTTATTCCTGTGCCCGAATGCGACAAACGCGACGCCGATCAGGATCACCGGCAGGGCGATGAGCGCGCTGCCCGTGATGACCTCGCCGCCGACCACGCCGCCCAGTACCAGGGCAATGGCAGGATTGACGAAGGCATAGCTGGTCGCCAGTGATGGCTTCACCGTCTTGAGCAGGAACATATAGGCGGTCATCGTCGCAAGCGATCCGAAGATCGTCAGGTAGATCAGCGCCAGCAGGGCGGAGGTGGTGGGCGCGGCTGCGATCCTCTCCCCGCTCAGCAGCCCCAAAACCAGGAGCATGGTGCCACCGGCGAACATCTCCGCCGCGTTGCCCATTGCGCCCTTCGGCATATCCAGGTACTTGCTCCACACCGAGCCGAGTGACCAGCACAACGTCGCAAAGATGATCAGGGCCACGCCACCCGGATTGGCTTGTATATTGCCTTCCAGGGTCAACAGCGCGACGCCGAGGAGTCCAATTGCCACGCCGATCCATTCCATCCGCCCTGGCCGGTTACCCCAGCGCATACTGATGATCAACGTCCATAGTGGGGCCGTCGCCACCAGCATCGCCGCCAGTCCCGACGAAACCGTCTCTTCGGCCATCGCGACGCTGCCCATACCGCCCAGCAACAAAAGTCCGCCGACGATCATGGCGCTGCGCCACTGTTTGCGGGTCGGCATGGCCGCGCCTTGCAACCGCAGGACGATCAGCAGCCCGCCGCCCGCCACGAAAAACCGGATGCCCATTAGCAGGTAGGGCGGAAAACTTTCCAGCGCGTAGCGGATTCCCAGGTAGGTGGTTCCCCAGATGATGTAAACAGTCAGCAGCGCAAGCGTGACCAGCGCGCGCCGATTGGGATGCGCCTGAACGTCCGTGCCGGGCAGAACGCTGATCGATTCCTGTGCGGTGGCTGCGTTTGTAGCCATAAGTCCTCCACTTTGCCTGACAAATCGTTGTGGGTACAGTTCATATAATACGACGTTCAGAACGAAATTGACAGTACTTAACCAAAGGACTATAGTATATTTCAGACCATTTCTTAAGCAAAAAGGTATTATGGCTTTACAAAATGATAGGCAGTTGGATGGGGTAGGCTGGCGTCTATTGAAGCTGTTGCAGGAGAACGCGCGTCTCTCGTTTCGGCAGATCGGCGAGGTGATAGGCCTGACGGCTCCGGCGGTGGCTGATCGTGTCCGTCGGCTGGAGGATGCGGGCGTCATCGTCGGCTATCACGCCGAAGTTGATCTGCCCAGGGTCGGCTTGCCGATCCTGGCCTTTGTCCACCTGACCACGACCAGCCAGCAGTCCTCGCGCTTCCGCAAAGCTGTCGCGGGGATGCAGGATATTGTCGAGTGTTACTGCGTCACCGGGAATGAGTCTTATATTT
>DATGFK010000408.1:0-4548 GCA_035309185.1 Aggregatilineales bacterium | reverse complement strand
GATGATCTGTCCCCCACAAAACTCCTCCAAAAGAAGTGAGAATATCGAAATAGAATGAAGGACGGAGGATATTCTCATGGGCAACAAGGGAACGCGCTACAAGGAAGAGCAGATCATCCGGATACTCAAGGAAGTGGAAGGAGGAGCCAGCGTTTCGGACGTGTGCCGCAAATACGGGGTATCGGAGCAAACGGTGTATCGGTGGCGCAGCAAGTATGGCGGGCTGGACACGAGCGAGCTAGTGCAACTGCGAGAGCTGGAAGCCGAAAATAGCCGCTTGAAGAAAATTGTGGCCCAGCCGGAGTGGGGAAGACCCATCTGGCGATCAGTTTGGGCATGGCGGCCATTATCCAGGGCTACAGCGTGGTGTTCCTGAGCATTGACACGCTGTTGGAGCAGCTTGACCGGGACACCAAAGTGGATCGCCTGAGCCAGCGTCTGAAAGCGCTGTGTCGCCCGAAACTGCTCATCCTGGATGAAATTGGCTACTTCCCCCTTGAGCGCCAGGTTGCCCAATTCCTCTTTCAAGTGGTCTCCCGGCGCTATCTCAAGGGCAGCATCATCCTGACCAGCAACAAGTCTTATGGCGAATGGGGCGAGATATTCTCAGCCGATAGCGTTCTGGCCTCGGCTATCCTGGACCGCCTTCTTCATGCCTCTGTCACTGTGAACATCCGCGGCCAAAGTTACCGATTGCGCGAGAAGCAGAAGGCTGGAGTCTTCCACAATCTGCCAGAAATACAGCAACCCAGTTAAAATGACCCGCCAATCAAACCAACCAGGCCACCTGGTTTGATTGAGTTGAAAACCGCTTTTGCCAGAGAAGTCGAATTCTCTGGCATTTTCGTCTCCCAGCCACACCGTTTACCACGCTGGACAGAGGATTCCTCACATGCTATACTTTCAATAAATCACGGATTTCTCTGGCAAAGCGAAAAAGATGAGGCATGTCAACCACACTTCCTGATAGCTACGAGCAATTCCTGACCGATACCACTGCCCTGAGCCAACTTCGGCCCAACACGCTCCGGGCCTATCGCTATGAACTATCGGCAGCGGCGCTTAATAAGCGCTTTCGCGTTCCACTCGACGATCTCACGCTTGCCATGCTTGAACAGTGGATCAGTCGCAAGCCTGCCTCGCCTAGCACCATTGGTCGTCGGGCTGCTGCCTTGAGCCGCTTTTTCGATTGGGCCATTCGCCATGACCTGTGTGAGCGCAACCCTCTGGTGGGCCGGGCCTCTGTCCGCTCTCGCCGCCGTCTGCCTCGTCCTGTGCGCAATCCAGATGACCTGGATGCGGTTGAGACGGCCATCGCCGGGGCGCCTCAACCGTTCCGCCTGATTTTCACCATCCTGCGTGAAACCGGGATGCGAGTCAGCGAAGTTCTCGACTTGCGACTTGGCGACGTGAGCCTTGAAGCCAGCCACGAAGCCCTGCGTGTGCGAGAGCCGAAGAATGGTATTGAACGTACCGTCGTGCTTGGCCCAACGGCGACGCCCAAAACGCTGCGCGGGCTGCGGGCTTACTTGAAGATATTTCAGGGTCACGGCGCACATGAGTTGCTGTTTCGTTCCAATCGCGGGACTCGCATTTCTTACGACGCGGCGCATTACCAGTGGGCGAGATTGTGCATCAAAGCTGGGTTGATTGACGAAAAAGGCAAGCCGCGCTACAGCATTCACCAACTGCGCCATACGCGAGGCAGCGAACTCATTGCACAAGGCCAGCGAGTTGAAATCGTGCAGCGAGTGCTTGGCCACCGCGACATTCGTTCCACGCTGGGCTATGCCGAGTTGAATGAGGCTCAAGTGCGGGAAGCGCTGGAGCAACCGGGGAAGCGGTGACCGATCCCGCCGTGTCCGCGAACGTTTGTCGGCTCACGAACAGTGCGAAGCCTTCGCTACTCGTCTGACGGCCCCAGCCTCGCAGCGCAGGCCAAACCCTCGTCATCAAGCCTCGGCCCGGGTAAGCTGCCAATGCTTGTCGGTAAGAAAGGAAAGACCCGATGGCCCGTCACAAGCCCAAAACCAGTAGCGTCTCGCCCTTACCCGGCCTGGCCGGGCAGCGCGTCCTGGACTTGCTCCGCAACGGTCACTATGAGGCCGCGATCTCTGGCTTCTGTGATACCTTCATCGGCAACAGGGGCGCTCCTGTTTACATTCGTATCGTCGAGGACGACGGCTACACCCTCAGCTTCGAGAGCGATCGCGGCTACTTCAAGGTCTTCGGCCCAGGCCGCGAACTGGTCTTACAGGCCAGGGACGTTGTGGCCCACAACCTGGAAAGCGTTGCTCCCGCTAAGCAGCTCATTGTGGACCGCCTCGAAGTAGAGTTGCACAGCGATCAGTTTCCCGAAACCCAGCGCCAGCTTGACCGCTTTACGCTTCACGACAGAGTAGACGTAAAAAGCAATCCCTTTGGAAAATATGGGGCACATCGTACCTGCTTGGGTCACCCCAAGCAAATACGATCAGTTTAGAAACTCAAAAAAATTTTGGCCGTTAGCGTGGCATCATCCCGGCATAGCCTGTCAGCTCAACGTAACCGTAACCTAAGATCGCTTGCCCATTGTCTGTTCCTGTCAGGCGACAAGCCCCTTCCCAATAAGGAATGATTGATTCAAGTTCCTGATCAGCCACAAGCGGCGCCACATTAAGCACTATTGGCCCTGAATGCGCTTGAATGCGCAGTTGCCAAGCTGCTGGATAGCGAGCGTTGTGATGCGGACTCCACCAATATTCCGTCACATCTACCGAAATGGCACTCAGTGGAACAGTCTGATAGGTGTCATCAGCATTCATCAATGTGCCCTGGGAAGCTGGCTCGATGCTGCCGTCAATTTTGCGGATCAGGTACAGCATGATCTCCCGGTTATTGTTCAGTTGCAGGCCGAACCAATCCCACCCGACATCGTCGTCGCCCAGGGCGGACGTGCCAAATTCATGATCCATCCACGAATTACCGCTCACATGGTAGGTCTTGCCGTTGATAGTCAGCGTGCCTTGCGTAGCGAGACGGCTGATCGAGTAGTAATAACTGGCATTCTCTGGCTTCGGGCTTTTTTGACTCAGTCCATGATCGCCATTGAGCATCGGCCCTTTCGTTTGGATTGTAGTCAGGTCTATAGCGATTGGATTCTGCGCCGCCTGGAGATGCATGGTTTTTGACTGATCATCTACTGCGCTCATTGACCAATTTTGTATCCAGACTCGGAAGAGAGGATCAATCGTTGCGCCAGCTTGCCCACTGACAGCCTGGTTGGAAATTTGACTGGTATAAAATTTCCCTGCAGCCACGTCCGTAACGGCAAAATCAGCCAGATATAGCTGTTCGGCGTCATTCTCCGCTAAAGACGTTGGCGTATTGGCTCGCCGGAAGAATGTCAATTCGTAACCAAACCGGTGATCACTATCGTGGACATCCGACAGATTTCCGGTGCTGTACCACCACTCTAATTGGTACTGCGGATGTGGGCCGTAATCGCGCGGGAAGCTGAAATCCCGCACGCCGAGGGCATAGGCGAAATCTGCCGGTGGTGCAGCTAATGGCCTCGCAGCAGCGGTACTTGTCGGCGTGGGGGTGGCGCTGTCGGAATGCGCCGATTGGGGTGAGAACAACGTGAACAAACTGACGCACCCAATGAGCATAGCCCACAATCGCTTTGTATTGAATTGACGATGTAGCATGGCTCCTTAATTTCCTTGCATTGTCGTTTCTCAAGACGTATCATCTTAAATATCAACATCGGGTATCGAAACAAGAACACACATCCTAATCCAACGTCGTCTGAGGAGGCAGCCTCATGAATCCCCGCTTTTTGCGCCTTTTTCTTATCGGTGTAGCCTTGGGCGTACCTGCGCTTGCCTGTAAAATCATTCCACCTTCAGGTTCGGGCACCCTTACTTGCTCATCGGTAGATGTCACTTCTCCCATTACCCTCCAGGGTACCATTGATAACACAGGCACATCCCAGGAGAAGGTTAACGTGACCGTTACTGATGGCGCTGGCAATATTCTGCTTCAGGGCGCAGTTTACTTATCAACTACTTCTACCACTATTGCCTCAGGCACTTCAGCCTATCAAATGGCACCCAAATATAATCCGCTGACCTTGACAGTCACAACTCCGCCTGGAAATGGACAGGCCGGGCAGTTCGATGGCACAGTTCACGGAATTTGCCCTGGACTACCGTTTCTAGGCGCAAAACCCAACTTTACGGATGGGCGATGCAACCAGGAACCCTGGCAATCCTTTGCGGTCTATCCTGATAACAAGGGTGGTTACATTTTCTATTCACTGCATAATAGCATTGGTTACTACGCGATGCACGTGACCGAAAAAGACCTGGATAACAATCCTGACGACGGTATCAACCACATCATTGCACAAAGTGACGGGGTACAGTTGTGGCGACTGGCTGGAGGATTGCTGCAAGTGCATCGCATTGGCATGGACGGTAAAGATTACAGTTTCAATCTCACCTGTGGCGTGATGGAAGACGGCGACTGAGTCAGTGACCGTCGCCTGAAGGCGACAGCTTGTAG
>DATGFK010000407.1:0-3437 GCA_035309185.1 Aggregatilineales bacterium | reverse complement strand
CATAGCCGTTCATCCAGGGACACTTCAATAACATCGCCTGGTTGCACCTTCATGGCCTTGAGTAATTTTTTGCTTACGGGTAAGAATTGTGTGCCGTTGCCCCACGGCATAAAGGCCGTCTGGAAGGCAACGCCGTCCATGGTGCCTTTGACCTTGACGGACCTGGTAGAACCAAAAAATGTGACCGATTCAGGCCACACCACACATGCCCAGTTACCACGGACTTCAATGGTGGCCTTAAACGTTTTATTGATAGGGGTTATCTGTCCCATCAGTAGACTCCTTTTTCACTTTTGTTCTTGGTAGGGCTATTCTGTTTCTCGTCAGTTTCCAGTATGTGCGCGACTTTATCAAGTGCGTCAGCTAATTCAGCTAACTGCCTTGCATCGAGTTTGGTCATCATGTGCCGTGACCATTCTTCGGATTTAGCGTAGATCTCAGCAAGGATTTCCGCCCCCTGTGGAGTCAGTTCAAGTAACCGGGTGCGTTGGTCGGCAGGGTTATCCTTGTAGACAACCAGGCCTTCTTTGGCTAGTACGTCCGCCAAACGCTGCACGCTTTGGCGGGCATGACCCATCTCGCGGGCCATCTGCGCCACCGTTTGCGGCTGATCGCCGAGCCGCCCTAACACTTGCCATCTGGCACTGCTCTGACCAATGGATCCCGTAATGCGATCACCATTCCACATGAGCAGCCCGTTAAGCCGGAAAATGCTGAGCGAGAAGCGACTGAGTGGATCGTCTGGTATTCCTGTTGATTCCATAACGATAGTATGGCACTTTGACAGCATACTGTCAATACTCAATTTCAGAGAGTCAATTTGAAGGAGTGGAATGCCCTTCTCCAGTAAAGCGATCCACTGGATTTCGTACTTCTCACGATGAGTCCCGCCCGGTTTATTGGAGGGCGACAGCAGTTCGATTCAGGCCAGGGGTTTCTCGTGGTTTGGCGTGTCTATTCTCACAATAGAAAGCGCGTTCAAATATTCCTGTTCAGACAGCATCAACGCATCGGGAATGGAATATTCTTTGACAGCCGGATTCCTCTGGCTGTGTTGGGTATCAGGCGTCGCACGCGCAGTTTTCTCATGACGCCGGATCAATACGTAGGGATGGATCGGATGAGCGGGATCGTAATTGAATGTATCAAGGCAGCCCCGACACGAGCCTGGCCTCGTAGCCCATCGGTACCAGTTGTTGAGCCAACAAGCGCCGCATCTCTAATGATATGGGTGTCGTAAAACTCTTTCCAGGACATCCCATCGTCTTGTAAACCGTCGTTCAGGTGGGGATTAATCCCGTACTACTGATTGATCAGGGAATTCATCTTCAAAATGCCATTACCTTTTCGCTAACCGGACTTGCGCGGCCTGCATAGCTTTGGGCAGATTTTCCCGGAAGGGTGGCAATACAATCCCCTTTTCGGTCACGATACCGGCGAGGTACCGTTGCGGTGTTACGTCGAAGGCCGGGTTGCGCACCGGGAAATCGTCGGGGATGAGCGCGTTCCCATACGGCGAACGTACCTCGTCCGCCGAGCGCTCTTCGATCTGAATTTCCGCGCCAGACTTCATGGACAGGTCAATGGTGCTGGTCGGCGCGACAACGTAAAACGGGACGTTGTTCTCTTTAGCAAGCACGGCCAGTGAATAGGTGCCGATCTTGTTGGCCGTGTCGCCGTTGGAAGCGACCCGGTCTGCGCCGACCAGCGCCACCTGGATTTCGTCACGGTGCATAAAATAGCCCGCCGCCGAATCCGCGATGATCTCGAAAGGAATGCCTAACTGTTTCAGTTCCCAGCCCGAAAGGCGCGCGCCTTGCATTCGCGGGCGAGTTTCCGTTAGCAGGACGTGGAAGCGCTTGCCCTGGTCAAAGGCCGAGCGGATGACGCCCAGCGCAGTTCCGAAATCTACGGTTGCCAGGGCACCCGTGTTGCAGTGATGGAGCACTGTGTCGCCATCGCGGATGAGATCGGCGCCAAATTTGCCCATCGCCTGGTTGGTAGCTACGTCTTCGTCGGCAATCTGCTGGGCCGCCGCGATCAAGGCCTGGCGGATTTCTTTGGCGTTACTGTAGATGTCTTCGCGCGCCGCCACCAGCATCCGGTCAACGCCCCAGGCCAGGTTGACCGCCGTCGGGCGCGCTTTCTTCAGGATCAGCGAGGCAACTTCCAGGTATTCCAGCACGCTGCCGATGTCCATCGCCGTGCTTTGCTGGGCGGCCAGGGCCATGCCGAAGGCCCCAGTGGCCCCGATGGCAGGAGCGCCGCGCACCACCATATCCGTGATGGCCTGGGCGACGGCGCGATAATCGTCCAGTTCGAGGAAGGAGACTTCCCAGGGGAGCTGCCGCTGATCGATCAGCCTGACGTGACCTTCATGCCATTCAACCGTGCGCATCGTGACCTCCTATGTTGCCGAAGGCATATTTTAGCACTGATTTGATTCGTTCATTTGCCGTCGCTTTTCGGTAAACTCAAGCACATGAGTGTTACCTTGACATCAACAAACGCTTCGCGCGCGCGTAATACCCTGTTGGGTGCGATTCTCCTGCTGGCGATTAGCGCATGGCTGCTGGTTAACCTGCCGCGCAACAGCCTGTGGTACGACGAGGCGCTGACCACTTACGTCGCCACCCATTCCTGGCAGGAATTGTTTCGCTGGTGTACGCAGGTGGACATCCAGGTTCCCCTGCATTACATCGTGCTGCGCTTCTGGGCGACTTTGATCGGGGACAGCGAATTTTCCCTGCGGCTGCTGTCCGCCTTCTGCGCATTGCTGGCCGCCGCTGCCACCATCGCCACTGGGAGGAAACTGTCGCGAAGAACGGGCGTTGGCTCCTTTATCGGTTATTCGGCAGCGATCCTGCTGGTGGCCTTGCCGGGGATGCTGTGGCTAGGCTACGAAGTGCGGGCCTACGCGCTTGGCCTGGCGCTGTATGCCTGGGCAACGGCGTTCTTGTGCGAGTTGATTAGCATTTTCCCCCATCCCCTCTCCGTGGGGGAGGGATTGAGGGTGGCGGGATTACCGCGCAAAACCTGGATCGCCTTGATTTACGCGCTGCTAATGATCGCGGCGCTGTACACGCATTACACCGCGATTGGCGGGTTTGCCGCGCACCTTGCAATCCTCGGCGTGGCTGCAATCGTTCAGCGATCTCGTGCTTTGCTCAGGACGCTCATCACGGTGACGCTCATCGTCGGCATCGGCTTTGCGCCCTGGCTGCCGATCTTGCTGACGCGCAGCGCGGCAGATCGCAGCTACTACGTTGGCACGCCCATCCCGCCGGATCGCTCGGTTGCGGTGATGCTCGGTTTCAAACTACTGGGCCGCGAAGATTCGCCGCCGGTAGCCCTACCGCTGGTCGTGGCCTATCTCGGCCTGATGCTGCTCGGCGCGGCAGTTGCCTTCGGTACGCGCCAGTGGCGCTCGGCCCTGA
>DATGFK010000406.1:0-2951 GCA_035309185.1 Aggregatilineales bacterium | reverse complement strand
CTCCAAACGCCTGAAGGTTTGCAGCGGCTGCATGCCGCGCTGTTGGAAGGGTATCGCGCCGACGGACTCTTCGCTTGGGCCGATTTGCCTGACCGTGACGTTTATATGTGGCAGCATCTGTTCTATCATCTGAAAAATGGCAATGAAACCCGCGATTTGATCGCCACGGCCAAAGATCTGCGCTACATCCTTCGCAAGTTGGAAGTGCTCCAATCGAGCATTCGCATCCTGGATGATGTGAAAACCGCCTGCGACCTAGCTCGAAACGACCGGGCGTTAGCCGTTCTTTACGAAACCCTGACGTTCGTGCTGCCGCTACTCGAACACTGCCGTTTAGCTGAGGAACGGCGCGACCTGCTCTATAACCGCCTACAGCACATCCCTGAACTGACCGATTTGTGCCGCACCTTCGACCGGGAAAATTGGCGACCACGCATTCGTCCCTTCCATCCCCTGCCCGATCTGCCTTTGGCGGCTTTGACACGCGTTTATGCGACCGTGGTCGGCTCAAAGCGCGGGCTGGCTCTTTCGCCTGATGGCAGCAAGGTCATCCTCTCCACCGACCTCGGCATGATCGAAATCTGGGATGCCGATACCGCCCAATTGCTCAACACCTGGTCAGCACACGAAGGTGACGTCAAGGCTTTGGCGTTGAGCCACGATGGACAGCGAATAATCAGTGGCGGCACCGATAGCGCAATTCGCACCTGGGCGTTGGCAACGGGCGCCAATCTAGCCGCTTTCGAGGGCAGCCATGGCCGAAAAGTGCGTACCCTGGCGATCAGTCCCGACGACCAGCGGATCGCCAGCGGTGGAGGCGATGGGTACCTGGTAATCCAAGATGCAACAACCGGCGAAGTGCAAGGCCAGCCGATCCGAGGGAACACGACGATCTTCAGCATCGTTTTTGCCCCAACCGGCGATTGGCTGGCAACTGGTAGCGCCAATGGCCGGATACGCATCCGAAATGCTGTAAGTGGACGGCTGATACGAACGATCCGATCGCAAGCCGGGGCTGTGTTTGGCTTAGCAGTTAGCCCGGACGGGCAACTGATCGCCGCCGGATTACGCGATGGAACGGTCCGCGTCTGGCGCGTGGCAGATGGCAGCCTGTTAGCTGTGTTGCGTGGGCATTGGCAACACGGGCGCCAGCAACCAATCTTTTGCGTTGGGTTCAATCCGGACGGCCATTTTCTGGCGAGCGGTGACGTGCTGGGCAATGCCTGGATGTGGGAATTGACCACGGGCAAGGGGCAAAAAGTCGCCGAGCACGACGACGAAATTTCCAGCGTCGCGTTCGATCCGCACGGCGAAAAACTCTTCACCGCCTCGCGGGACACCACTGCTGCCCGCTGGGATCGGCCCTTTGCAGCGCAAATCACCTTCGACGACCGGCGACTCAATCGAAGCTGGGGACGCAGTGCGGCTTTTTCTCCGGATGGGACAAGCGTCGTTCGAGGTACGGATAACGGCTGCCTGACTCTTTGGGATACCCAAACGGGTGCCCTGACCTGCGTACTGGAAGGGCACACGCGCCCGATCTTATCAGTTGTCTATACCCCAGATGGTCAACATCTCGTCAGCGGTTCGTTGGACGGAACAACGTGCTTGTGGAATGCAACTACCGGTGAACTCGAAAACGAGATCGTCTTGCGTGAATATCAGGCCCGTATCCGAGGCATAGCGGTCAGCCACAGCGGGCGCTGGCTGGCGACCGCCACCCAGGACAAGCGGCTGCGTATCTGGGAGAATTTCCTCGATCCGCACCCGCCATTCCCCCAACTCCTGCGCGGACACAGGAAATTCGTCACGGCTGTGGCTTTCAGTCCAGAGGATGACTTGCTCGCCAGCGGATCGCGCGATGGAACAATTCGTATATGGGACACCGCAACTTGGCGCTGCCTACATACATTTACCGTCCTGAAAGAAAATCCGATTTATAAACAAGGATCAGCAGTTCGGGACAGACGAGTCTCCTTGAGAAAGTATCCAACCAGCCTGGCATTCAGTCCCGATGGTTGCTGGTTGGCTGCTACTTTCTGGCACGGCATGGTCTGTTTATGGCGACGCGAGTCGCACAGTCGTTTCGTAGCGGACGGCGAGCCATTTTGTGGCGTGCGCATTTCCGATGCCGGGGTGTACAATGCGACATTCAGCCCGGACAGCTGCTTGCTCGCTACCGTTGGCACCGACGAGATCTTACAAATCTGGCGAGTAGCCGATCGGCAGTGCATCACGGCTTTTTGCGCCGATTCGATGCTGTTTGAAGCAGCTTTTCATCCCACAGACCGGTACACCATTGCTGTCTCCGGGGAACGTGGTCTTTACTGGCTCCGCCTCGAACTTTGATTCGGCCACACGCCACAGGCAACAAGAAATCACCGACGAATTGGAGGCCATCGCGCTTGGGGAATGGCCGGATTATGGTTGGGACCAGAACACCAAGACCTAGCATTACAGCATAGGCAATTTGTTCGCGTTTCATGGCTGTCTTCGACCGATTGCACATCCGTTCGAAGAATATTGTGATTTGCCGGTAAAGCGATCCATAAGTCTGTAAATCGACTGGGGTAGAATTCATGACTCTCTTGAGCGTGTCAAAAAGAGAGGTCGATTCATGTTCTTCCCCGTGTGGTCAGCAGTCGAACAGCGCGGTCTGGCACTTCTCCAACAGGTTCAAGACCGGATAACGACCTGGAGTAAGCCAGCGGGGGAGACGGTCTTGATCGGTGTGGTCAGTGATCTGGCGCGGAGCAAGGCAGAACTGGTGCTGGAGAACGCGCTGCTGAGACAACAATTGACCGTTTTGAGCCGCCAGGTCAATCGACCGCACTTCACCAGGCCCGACCGCTGGTTGCTGGCCACTTGGCGCCACGCACTACTCATCCTGCAACCAGATACACTCCTGCGCTGGCATCGCGAGTTGTTCAAGCACTTCTGGACACACAAGT
>DATGFK010000405.1:0-2516 GCA_035309185.1 Aggregatilineales bacterium | reverse complement strand
CATCCCCAAACCCGACGATGCGGCGGATGCCCTGGCTATTGCCCTCACTGCGCTGCAAAGTTCACGGTGGGAACGCCTCGTGGACGAAGGCGAAGGATAAAATTTTGTCATGATAGACATCATTTCCGGTCAGGTCGTCAGCCAGGAAAAGAACTGGATCGTGGTTATGGTCGGCGGCGTGGGACTGCGCGTGTATGTCCCCAAGACCGTGTTCGACATCATCGAAGGGCCAGGCCATACGCTCACGCTGTATACGCACCTGGCCGTGCGTGAGGATTCTTTGACGCTCTACGGCTTCCCGGCTGTGGAAGACCGCGAGTTATTTGAACTGCTGCTTTCGGTCAGCGGGGTCGGGCCAAAACTGGGCCTGTCGATCCTGAGCACAATCTCACTTGATCACCTAAAAAACGCGGTTGCCCGTGAAGAATCCGATGTGTTGACGCGCGTGCCTGGGGTCGGCAAGAAGACGGCGGAAAAGATCGTGTTTGAGTTGAAGGGCAAGATGGGCAAGGCGGTGTCGCTTGGCCTCGTGCCGTTCAACGATGCGGACGGCGACGTGATCTCTGCACTAACCGGCCTGGGCTACAGCGTGGTCGAGGCGCAGAGCGCCGTACAGTCTATTCCGCGCGATGCAGCCAAAGACTTTGAATCGCGGCTCCGGCTGGCACTGGCATATTTCTCCTGAGAGCGGAAAGGGCTGAATCTTTTGAACAACGCAACTGAAACGCTGATCGGACGGCGGGTAGAGGTTCTCGACAAAGGCTACGTCGAGTTGCAGGCGCTAATGGGCGACGACCTGTCTATCGTCAACGCGGCGCGAGTGTCCTTTCTGGGCGAAAGCAAAGGGGATGAAAAAGATAAGAAGCTGCTGTTCTATTTAATGCGCAACTCGCATACCAGCCCGTTCGAGATGGTGGAGTTCAAGTTTCGCATCCGCTGCCCGCTCGTGACGTGGTGGCAGTTGGTCAGGCACAGAATGCTGTCACTCAATTTACAGTCGGGAAGATATACTCCCTTCGAGGAAAATGACTTCTACGTGCCCTCCGAATGGCGCAAACAGGCGCAGCAGAATAAACAGGCCAGCGATGGCGTCGTGGAGGATGCCGATAGGCAGGCGCTCACCCACGACCTGATCGAGCATTACACGCGCTCGTATGAACTGTACAAGGCCGCGCTTGACAAGGGCATCTCGCGGGAAATGGCACGACTCTTTCTGCCGGGTTTTGCCGTGTACTACACCGGCGTGATCAAAGTTGATGCTCACAATCTCATGCGGTTCCTGCGACTGCGCATGGCTGACGATGCACAGTATGAAATTCGCGTTTTTGCTAAGGCAATCTACGAACATTTCTTCAAGCCCGCACTGCCCTGGACGGCGGAAGCTTTCGAGTTGTACGGCGGAGGCGACGTTCGCTAGTGGGCGAGTCTGAATGAAGTCAAACGGTTGAAAGTGTAGAGTTTTGGCTTATACTGTTCGATTCGTAATCTAAATTCCTCCCTGCAAAGCAGATCCCCCAGATTGGAGTTAGCTCATGTCTTATCTCCCCCCAGCACAGCGTTACGACAGCATGGCGTATCGCCGCAGCGGACGCAGCGGCCTGCGACTGCCTGCCGTATCGTTGGGCCTCTGGCATAATTTCGGCGGTGTGGACAGGCTTGAAACTGCGCGCGCAATGATTTTCCGTGCCTTCGATCTGGGCATCACGCATTTTGACCTTGCCAATAATTACGGCCCGCCGCCCGGTTCGGCGGAAGAAAACTTCGGGCGCATCCTTGCCCAGGACTTGCGTCCCTACCGGGATGAGCTGATTATCTCGTCCAAGGCGGGTTATTTGATGTGGCCCGGCCCCTACGGGGAATGGGGATCGCGCAAATATCTGATCGCCAGCCTGGATCAAAGTCTGAAGCGGATGGGGCTTGAATACGTGGACATCTTCTACAGCCACCGTCCCGATCCCGATACGCCTCTTGAAGAAACGATGTCGGCGCTGGATCACGTCGTACGCCAGGGCAAGGCGCTGTACGTGGGACTCTCAAACTATTCGCCGGAACAGACGCAGCAAGCCTCCAAAATCCTCAAGGAATTTGGGACGCCTTGCCTGATCCATCAGCCTGTGTATAGCATGTTTAACCGCTGGGTCGAACCCGCCCTCCTTGACGTCTTGAACCAGGAAGGGATCGGCTGTATTTCATTCTCGCCACTGGCCCAGGGGTTGCTCACAGACCGCTATCTAGGGGGCATTCCGGAAGGATCGCGGGCCTCAAAACCCTATAGTTTCTTGCAGCCGGACAAGATCACCGATGAGCGCATGGCACAGGTTCGCCAATTGAACGAGATCGCCAGGGCACGCGGCCAAAGCCTCGCCCAGATGGCACTGGCCTGGGTACTGCGCCATCCTGGCATGACCTCGGTGTTGATCGGTGCCAGTAAGGTCGAGCAGCTTGACGCCAACGTTGCTTCCCTGAAAAACCTCGCATTTAGCGGCGATGAGTTGGCGGCTATTGATCGTATTGCA
>DATGFK010000404.1:0-4022 GCA_035309185.1 Aggregatilineales bacterium | reverse complement strand
TCTACAATTCGGCCTACTTCGAACACAGCTTTCTGGCGCAGCAGATGGGCGTGCAAGTCGTGGAGGGCCGCGACCTGGCGGTCACCGGCGAAGGCGTATTCATGCGGACTACGCGCGGCCTGCAGCGCGTCGATGTGATCTACCGCCGCGTGGACGACGATTTCCTCGATCCCCTGGCCTTCCGCGACGACTCGGTGCTGGGCGTGGCGGGTCTGTTCAACGCCTACCGGGCAGGCAACGTCACGTTGGTCAACGCGCCAGGGACGGGCGTGGCCGACGACAAAGCGTTGTATAGCTACGTGCCGGACATTATCCGCTATTACCTCTCACAAGAGCCGCTGCTGGACATCGTGCCGACCTACCTGGGCCGCCGTGACGAGGACTGCCATTTCATGCTGGATCACGTCGAAGAGCTGGTGATCAAAGAGGTTAACAATTCGGGCGGCTACGGGATGCTGATCGGCCCTCACGCCACGCCGAAAGAGCACGACCTGTTCCGCAAGAAGATCAGCGAACGGCCCTGGAACTACATCGCACAGCCCGTGATCCAACTTTCTACGCATCCAACCTACACGCCGGGAGGCTTCGTGCCGCGTCACATTGACCTGCGTCCTTACATCCTGTACGGCGAAGACATCACGATTGTCCCTGGCGGGCTGACCCGCGTCGCCCTCAAGGCTGGATCGCTGGTGGTGAACAGTTCGCAGGGCGGAGGCAGCAAAGATACCTGGGTGGTGGCCGATGACGAATAACCTGGGTAGTCCCGTCGAACAAAGCCAGCCGATGTTACTGTCGCGCGTGGCATCCTCGTGCTACTGGTTAAGCCGCTACCGGGAGCGGGCCGAGTTCACTGCCCGCGTGGTGGACGTTCATCTGATCACGCTGCTGGACACCTATTCTGGCGACGACTATAGTGATTGGCTGCCGATCATCACCATCAACGGTTGCTTGCCACTGTTTGAGCAAGGCGCATCACTGACAAAAGAATTGGTGCTCGACTGCCTGGTTCTGAACCCAGCCAATGCCAATTCAATCGCGACTTGCATTCGCAACGCCCGTGAGAATTCCCGGCAGGCCCGCGAACAGATCAGCAGTGAGATGTGGGAACAGATCAACGCCATGTACCATGACGTGCATACGCTGACGCCGCGCGCTCTTTTGACCGATGTTCATGCGGTGTTGCAGGCGGTAAAAAACGGGTCGCTGCTGATGCAGGGCATTGTCGACCAGACCATGATGCACGGCGAAGCCTGGCAGTTTATCCGCCTGGGACGCTACGTCGAGCGGGCCAACACGACCTGCCGCCTGCTGGCCGTCCGTTCCGACCCTGCCTTTAGCGGCGATCAACTTTACCGGGAGGCCGTCCACTGGATTGGCGTGCTCAAGAGTGTCAGTAGCCTGGAAGCCTATCACAAGACCTATGCTGCGCCGGTTTCCGCCGAGTGCGCGCTTGAATTTTTGCTGTTAAACGCAGAATCGCCGCGTTCCGTGTTCTACTGCTTGGAACACGCCCTGGATGCGCTGAAGTACATCGCGGGCAGCACCGGCAGACGCTTCAACAGCGAATCGGATCGCCTGCTAGGCCAGATGGCCTCACGCCTGCATTACCTCCGCCTGGGCGACGTGAACCTGCCCGCCGTCCTGGCCGAACTACAAGCGGGCCTCTATGAAGTGAGCAATCTGGTGATGCAAACCTACTGCGAATACGAGCTTGCCTGAAAGCCTGGTCTATGCGACTTCGCGTTCTTCACGAAACCCACTACGTCTATAGCAATCCGGTGCGCGCCGTGGCGATGGAAGCGCGTTTGCAGCCCTGCAATGACGAATACCAGTCACGGCAACGTTACCGCTTGCAGATCACGCCGCGCACGCAGATCGAGGAGTATACGACCTTTTCCGATCTGCTGGTGCAGCACTGGACACTGCCCAGGGCCGAGGAACTGCATGTCGTCTCCGAGAGTGTGGTAGACGTGCGAGAGCGTCCGCTGCTGCCGATCCAGGTGCCGCCGCTGGCCCTCGATCCGATCACGTTTTATCCGTACCTTCACTACACGCCGCTCACCTACATCACGCCGGACATTGAAGCCTTCGCCGAGCAGTTCCGTGATGCGGCAGCCGAGGATTGGTACGTCACGGCGTTGGCCGTCCGCGAGGCGCTGCACGCGACGCTGGACTTCGAGACAGGCCTGACCAGTACCAACAGCACTGCCGATGATGTGCTGCGGTTGCAGCGGGGTGTCTGCCAGGACTTCACACACCTGATGATCGCTGTGCTTCGGCAGCTTGGCATTCCAGCGCGCTACGCCAGCGGCTATCTCAACCAGCAGTTTCACCCGCAACCGCCCATGCACATGAGTCAGAGCATGTCTTCCAATGGAATGCGCCAGGAGATGGGCAACGGGATGCGTCAGGAAATGGGCCAACCCGACGCCGAGTATGCGCCATTGCGCGGCAGCGGGGCCAGCCATGCCTGGGTTGAAGTTTATTTCGGGCCAGGCGCGACAGAAGGCTGGCGCGGCTTTGACGCGGCCAATAACCTGCTGGTGGACGACAACTTCGTGCGGATCGGCGCGGGCCGTGACTTCCACGATGTGACGCCCGTCAAAGGCGTCCATAAAGGCCCCGCCGAGGAAGCCCTCAAAGTCTCCGTGAGCGTGACGCGGCTAGGGTAATTTCCTGCCGGTGTTGGAGCAGGCTGGTAAGGATACCATACGCCTTCCCAACCCAGGTTGCAAACGCCGACGCAAACTCAATAAATTGCTAATAGAGACGCCGGAACTGGCGCAGTCTTGCAGCGCCCTAATGTGCTGCCCCGGCAGTTGATGGACAGGAAATTGCCAGATTCTCTGCCCTGTGTTCGAGAGACAAGGTCAGGGAAGGATTCGGGAGACGCAATAGTATAATGTGACCGATTCCGGCAAAGTCGCCGTGGGGCGTGTTATAATCCTCGTCAGCCATTTTTTGACCTTCTGTCATTGCCAGAAGCCAACTCGATCTCCTGGTGCGGCTCGGCAACTTAAATTACAGGATAGTCTCGCCTTATGAGTCTGACTGATCTGACCCTGACCGAAAGCCTCGACAAACTGCGTTCCGGCGAAATCAAAGCGACTGAACTCACCCAGGCCTATCTTGATCGCATCGAACTGATCAACCCGAAGATTGACGCCTACCTGACCGTCGTGGCGGAGCGCGCGATGGAGCAAGCCAAACAGGCCGAGGCCAGGCTGGCAAAAGCCGACCGTGCGCCGCTGTTGGGCATCCCCCTGGCGATCAAAGACGTGCTCTGTACGGAAGGCGTGCAGACAACCGCCGGGTCACGCATCCTGGAAGGTTTTGTGCCACCCTATACGGCAACCAGCGTCCAGAAGCTGTTCGACGCCGGGGCGATCATGCTGGGAAAGACCAACACCGACGAGTTCGCGATGGGTTCCTCTACAGAAAATTCCGGGTACTGCCCGACCCGCAATCCCTGGAACCTGGCGCGTATTCCCGGCGGGAGCAGCGGCGGGAGTGCTGCCGCCGTCGCTGCGAGGATCGCGGCGGGCGCGCTTGGCTCGGACACAGGCGGATCGGTGCGCCAGCCTGCGGCCATGTGCGGCGTGGTCGGCATCAAGCCGTCCTACGGGCGCGTATCGCGCTATGGCCTGATCG
This sequence comes from Aggregatilineales bacterium, assembly GCA_035309185.1. Lineage (GTDB taxonomy): Bacteria > Chloroflexota > Anaerolineae > Aggregatilineales > UBA2796 > DATGFK01. Next base: position 371 of record DATGFK010000404.1, on the reverse strand, counting down.
CCTTCGCGTCGTCGCTGGATCAGGTTGGGTCATTCGGACGCACGGTGCGCGATGCCGCGACGATCCTGGGCGTGATGGCCGGACACGATGACCGCGATTCGACCAGCATGACCCTGCCCGTTCCCGACTATTCCGCAGCGCTCACCGGCGACGTAAAAGGCTTGCGCATCGGCGTACCGAAGGAATATTTCGTGCCGGGGATGCAGCCGGAGATCGAAAAGGCTGTCCACGGTGCTGTCGCACACCTGGAAAGCCTGGGCGCGCTGGTGCGCGAGGTCAGTCTGCCGCATACGAATTACGGCCTGCCCATCTACTATTTGATCGCCCCTGCCGAGGCATCGGCCAACCTGGCCCGCTTCGACGGTGTCCGC
>DATGFK010000403.1:0-2172 GCA_035309185.1 Aggregatilineales bacterium | reverse complement strand
TTTAGAACAGGGAGAATGGGCGTTGCGTGTTGATGAAAAGAGAGGGCGAACAGCAACAGTTCTAAAAATTCTCCGAGAAGAATTAAGCTTGTCGGTGCAAGAGACTGCCAAATTGAAAAACCTGATACCAGGAATAATATTGTCGGGAACAGGAACAGAAATGGAACGGGTTCGCCTTATATTGATGCGCCAGGGAATCACTTCTGTCATTCTTCCTCTCCAAAAGGAAAGTAACAAGGAGTTCCCCAACTTCTGAAACGCGACAATCGCCCTTGACAGCACGCAAAACGCATGTTAGGATACCTCCTCACCGGGCAGGAGCCAACCTTGCGTGCTGCAAGGCAATGGCACCTGAATTTGTCGTGAAGCCATCGGCAGGGCCATCATCAGCAATATCGGGATGGCCTGCCGTTTTGGAAGGGAATAAACGGGCGCAATGACGCCCGTTTGCACGCCTCGAAACTGACCTCACCCGGCTAAACGAGGCGAGGCGTTGAGGCAAAAGAGTATCAGGATGGAGTCTTTTTCATGCCGACGATCAACCAGTTAATCCGCAAGGGACGGCGACCCAAGAAAAGCAAGAGCAAGTCCCCGGCCCTCCAGTACACGTTCAACTCCTACCATCAGACTCGCGACCAGAAAGCTGGCGGCGCGCCACAGAAGCGCGGCGTCTGCACGCAGGTGCGTACCACTACGCCCAAGAAGCCGAATTCGGCTCTGCGTAAGATCGCCCGCGTGCGACTGACCAATGGCCTGGAAGTGACCGCGTACATCCCCGGCGAAGGACATGGCTTGCAGGAACACAGCGTCGTGCTGGTGCGCGGCGGACGTGTGAAAGACCTGCCTGGCGTGCGCTACCACATTGTGCGTGGCACCCTGGACTGCGACGGCGTCAAGGGCCGTGAACAGAGCCGCAGCAAGTACGGCGCCAAGAAGCCAAAGGCCGGGGCCGGAGACGCCAAGGGTAAAGGGAAGTAAGGGGAACAGAGATTATGCCCAGAAGAAACCGCCCGGTACGCCGTCCGACCATTCCAGACGAGCGCTATAACAATATCCTGATTTCGATGTTCATTAATCGAATGATGCACGGCGGCAAGAAGAGCACCGCCCGCCGCGTCATGTACGATGCTTTGGCCCTGGTCGAAGACCGTGCCAAGCGCGAAGCGGTAGAAGTCTTCGAGACGGCACTGCGCAATGCAGCGCCCGCCGTCGAAGTTAAACCCAAGCGCGTCGGCGGCTCTACCTACCAGGTTCCAATGGAAGTCAGCCCGGATCGTGGCCTGTCGCTGGCTATGCGCTGGATTCTGGCTGCGGCCCGTACTCGCACCGGTCAGAGCATGTCCGAAAAGCTGGCTGGCGAACTGCTGGACGCTTTTGGCGGACAGGGTTCAGCGATCAAGCGTAAAGAAGAAACACACCGCATGGCAGAGGCAAACCGCGCATTCGCGCACTATCGCTGGTAAGCCGCTGACGGCAACGTGTGAAAGGGAACTACTGGAAAACAGATGGCAAAGAGAGAAACAACCCTCGCCCTGGATTTGAACCGGGTCCGCAACATCGGGGTCATTGCGCATATTGACGCAGGCAAGACGACCACGACGGAACGTATCCTGTATTACACAGGTATGGTTCACCGGATCGGCGAAGTTCACGAGGGCGCAGCGACGACTGACTATATGGATCAGGAACGTGAGCGCGGTATCACCATTACCGCTGCTGCCGTGACCTCGACCTGGCGTGATCACCAGATCAACCTGATTGACACCCCTGGACACATTGACTTCACCGCCGAAGTGCAGCGTTCGCTGCGCGTGCTGGACGGTGGCGTCGTCGTGTTCGACGGTGTGGCAGGCGTCGAACCTCAGTCTGAAACGGTCTGGCGGCAGGCCGATAAGTACAACGTGCCCCGCATCTGCTTCATCAACAAGATGGATCGCACGGGTGCGGACTTCCAGCGCTGTGTGGACATGATCGTTGAGCGCCTGGGTGGCAAACCAGCAATCCTGTATATCCCATACGGCGAAGGTGACCGTTTCGGTGGCCTGATTGACATTCTCAACCAGGAACTGATTACCTACGGCGACGACATGGGAGTCGACATCAAGGTTGGCCCGCTGCCCGAAGCGGTACGCGAGCAAGCCGAAACTGTCCGCGCCCAGACCGTCGAAGCTA
>DATGFK010000402.1:0-2287 GCA_035309185.1 Aggregatilineales bacterium | reverse complement strand
GGTGTATCGTTTACAGCAGACGACGGGTCTCACCTTAACGCCGCCGACCCGGCAGAATGTGATCGATCTGCTCAAGGCCCTCTACGACGTGCTGCCGTAGGGTGCTGCGTGGCTCAATGCTGAACCGCTGAAAGACAACATGCGTCCCTTGATCCTGATTACCAATGACGATGGCATCCATTCACCCGGCCTGCACGCCGCTGCCGAGGCCGCGCTGCCCCTCGGCGATCTTCTGATCGCGGCGCCGCGCTACCAGCAAACAGCCATGAGCCGCTCCATGCCTAGCAGCGAGGACACGGGAATCATCGAGACGCTGAACCTGGACATCGGCGGCGTCCAGCATCGGGCCTATGCCGTGCATGGCTCTCCCGCCCAGGCCGTCCTCCACGCGATCCTTGAACTGGCGCCGGAAAAGCCCGCGCTGTGCATCAGCGGGATCAACTATGGCGAGAACCTGGGCACCGGCGTGACGATGAGCGGCACGATAGGTGCGGCGATCCAGGCCAGCGTGATGGGCGTGCAGGCCCTCGCCATTTCCACGGAAACCGAGATCAGCGTCCACCAGGCGGCTGAGTATGCCCACATTGATTGGGCAACGGCGGCACATTTCACGGCGCACTTTGCCGAAATCATGCTGCGTAACCCGCTGCCCGTCGAGATCGGATTCCTGAACGTGAATGTGCCGGTTACAGCCACACCCGCTACTCCTGTGAAAGTCACACGGCAGAGCAGCCAGGGCTATTTCCGTTCAAGCAAAGAGACGGATCGGAACTTTGACAGCCGCTATCGCTTCCCCTACAGCATCGAAGTAGAACATGATCTCCTGGAAGAGGATGGCGACATCCGTGCCTTCAGTGTAGACCGCGTCATATCGGTTACGCCGATGACCGTTGACCTTACGGCGAGGATTCCCCTTGAAGACTGGTTTCGTCATTTTGCCAAGTGATATACGCTGAAGCGATGTACAATTCCACCGTTGCCTTTTGATCTTGGGCCGATATGCTCAAGTTCCGGGTCTTTCTACAACGAGGAGAAGACGAACATGGCATTCAAGAAAATACTCTTTGCTTCGCTCTTGTTGAGCTTATTGGGTCTGACTGCCTGTGGGACGGCAGCATCGCCAACCAGCGTGCCAGCCACCAGTGCGCCAAGTGCTGCACCGGCCACGCAGGCGGCAACTGTCGCCCCAACCACCGCCCCGGCACAGGCCGCTACCGTTGCTGCCACCCAGGCTGCGGCGGCAAATGCTGGTGTTGCACCCACGGCTGCACCCACCGCTGCCGGGCCGACGCCGACTGATGTTCCGCCGACGGGCGTTAGTGTGACATGGGGCTTCATCCCCTCGCAACAATCCCAGAAGGTACTGGACAGCGCCCAAAGCCTAGCCAACCTGTTGAGCGCAAGGACAGGCATTAAGTTCAACATCGTTGTGGCATCAGATTACTCAGGACTGATCGAGTCCATGTGCAGCGGACAATCTCAGATGGGTTCACTGGCAACTTTTGCCTACATTGTTGCCAGTGCGCGTAAGTGCGCGGATGTTGGCCTGGTCGTCGTCCGCAATAAACTCACCACCTACCGTTCACAATTCATTACAAAAGCCGATTCGGGCCTGAAGACCATCGCAGATTTGAAAGGCAAGACCTTCTGCCGCCCGGATGCCCTTTCCACCTCTGGCTGGATCATCCCCAGCATCACCATGAAGGCAAATGGTGTCGATCCGACTAAAGACCTGAAGCAGATCCTTGACGTTGGCGGCCACGACGCAGTCGTCAAGAATGTCTATCAGGGCAACTGCGACGCTGGGGCAACCTTTGACGACGCCCGCACGCTGGTTGCTAAAGCCTTGCCAGATGTTAACGACAAAGTCGTCATCATGCAGTATTCGTCGAACATCCCCAACGATACGATCAGCTTTGCCAAATCCTTCGACGCGACAAACCGCGCCACCATTGTGAAGGCCCTGCTCGACATCTCCGCCGATCCCGCCAACGCAACTTTGTTGAACAATGTTTACCAGTGGACAGCACTGCAAGAAGCGAAAGACGCCTTTTACGACGACTTCCGCCAGCAATTGCAGGCAGCGGGCGTAGACCCCGAATCCTTCATTGCGAAGGCTCCGGCGGCAGCCGCGACGAGCGCTGCGGCCCCGGCGACCAGCGCCGCTCCAGCCGCAACCGTGGCCGCGACGGCATCCTGAACAACACACCCATCCGACCCTATCCCCTCTCCAGGCTATGGACAGGGGATAGGGAGTGGGGTTCACTTCTATTCGATAAAATAAGAA
>DATGFK010000401.1:0-4257 GCA_035309185.1 Aggregatilineales bacterium | reverse complement strand
CCAGTCGTGGCGGTGATAAATGTTCACCTGGACACCTCCTCATTAGGAGACGATGTGAAGATGGTCTAGAACTCTTGTGCGAAGTAGCGCAACTTGGAGATCCGGTATAAGATCCCTCAGCGTGACGAGAGTAGAAGTGTAACACTGTTGTAATTTGAAATGGTTTCTCCAATCGCATTCGGTTTCTCAGGAGGAGATCGCTACATGAAATCTGTTATTCGCTTCGGACTGCTGGTCATGCTCGCCGTAGGCGCACTGACCCCAGCATTTGGCGCGCAGGCTCAGGCGCCTAAGCCCTGTTTTGGCCTGGCTGACGCCGATTGCCAGTTGCTTTACGGCGCCAGCGCCCAGGATAATATGGGCAAGCTGACTTCCTTCGTCGTTGATTTGGCGCTGACCGGTAAAGCCACTGGCGCGCCCTCGGGCGACGTTGACTTCAATATCAGCGGTAACGGCCCCATCGCTCTGGACCAGACCGCCCTGGCAGCTTTGAAGAGCAGCACGGGCGCAACCATGATGACCGGCCTGGCGTCTGCCCTCAAGGGTATTACGTTGCAGGATATGTTCAAGATCGCCGTCAATGCCCCGAAGACTCCCACAAACCTGAGCGGTGAAATCCGTCTGGTGGGTGGACAGTTTTACTACATGAGCCAGGAAAAGACCGCCGGGAAGTGGATGGTCATGGACTTGAACACGGCGATGCAGAAGAACCCCTCGTTGGGCATGTTGGGCGCGATGGGCGCGTCGAGCAGTCCCAGCGCGGGCGCTATGAAAGACCCCAAATTACAAGCCGATGGGCAGGCTCTGATTAAGTACATCAAAGCCAGCACTTCCGATGGTCCGTCGCTTGATGGCGCTGCCACGAAGCAGTTCACCTTTGACGTAGACCTGAGCGGGCTGGTGAATGGCCCCGAAATGAAACAGTTCATGACGGATGCTACAGCCGCTGCGGCTGCGAGTGGCAGCAGTTCGAGCTCGAGCATGGGCATGGCCCAGATGTACATGCCGATGCTGGCAAAACTCGTCAGCAACAGCCAGTTGCAGCTCAAGTATCTGGTTGGTTCCGATGACAAACTGTTCCATGGCCTTGAATTGGTCTTCGCCATCAAGCTTGACGCTGCAACGATGAACGCTCTCCAGGCTATGAGTAGTAGTGGTTCTAGCTCAAGTACCAAGACACCCATGACTAGCGATATCAACGCCAATTTCGATTTGAAATTCACATTGAGCAAGATCGGTCAGCCTGTCAAAGTTGATCCGGTGCCAGACGCACAAAAAGTAGGTACGGGCACCACGTCATAACCGGCTCCGGCCTACTTCTGTCTCTCGTCGGGGCCAACACCTATCTTAAGGTCGTTGGCCCCTTTATTTTTGATTATCGAGCGCTAATTTTGTAGTGGTCTGTTTGCTGGCAAATAATGAATGTAGCCATCATGATGAACACGAACGCTGATTCCATAGCCGATACCTGTGACGCTTCACGGTTGTGGCCTCAGGCCGCCCTGATAGGCTTCACGGCGGCACTTGCTTACCTTCTCGCGCCAGATGCCGAAGACGGGAGTGGATTGTCCCTGGAGATCGGCGTTGGTGATGGCCGCATTGCACGACAGGTGCGCCAGCGGCGTGTCCCGGTGCTTGGCCTGGATATTGGCGCGCGGCCCCTGGCTCGCTTCGCGAACTATGTCGGCAGCGGCGCCGCGTCTACGCTGGGTCTCATCCAGGGCGACGCAGTATCTTTGCCGTTCCCCGATGCCACGTTTAGCAGTGTATACACAGTCAATCTCTTCCAATTCGTTGAGGAATGGGAGCGCGGTCTGGACGAAGTCAAGCGGGTGTTGCGGCCCGGCGGGCAATACATCAATGGTACGAGCAGCGAAGTCGCAACGGACGTCAGCAATCACATGGAAGTTGGCTGGGAAACGATCCTCAAACGTAATCACCTTGAGGTCACTGCGCGGCCCGGCGTTCGTTCCCGTTTCTTGTTCGACTCGGCTCTCCGCGAGCGGGGCGCCAGTATGGAGAATGTCCCGGTATGCCGGTGGACCGAAGGCTATACCCCTCGACATCGCCTGGAAAGTATGCGAATGCGACTCTCTTCAGCCACCTGGAAGATTCCCGACGCAGTTTTTACCAAATGTCTCTTCGATTATGAGCGCTGGCTCAAAGCACAGTACGGGAATTTAGATGCCGATCTTGAACTGCTGCGCGAAGCTGCGCTGCACGTCTGGCGATGGGCCTAAGATTAATCAACCTCACGTATGCGCCGTCCGCTTGATCACCACCAGCGTTTCGTCGTCAAACAAACCGGCGTCGCCTGTGAAAGCAGCCACATTCTCGATCACGGCCTGGGTCAATTCCTGGGCGCTGGCAGCCGCGCAGCTTTGTATAACCGCTTCGAGCCGCTCCACACCAAATTCATCGTTGGAGAGGGTCATCGCCTCCGTGATACCATCGGTGTACATTACCAGCACGTCATTGGGTTCAAGCGTGACCTTTTCCTCAACAAAGGTGACTTCATCCAACAGCCCCACGATGATGCCACGAGCTGTCAGGCGCTCGAAGCGCCCGCTGCGTGCGCGATACAGTAACGGCGGGTTATGTCCGCCAGAAGCAAATTGCATTTCTCCCGACGCAGTATCCAGGTAACCCACGAAGATCGTGGCGAACATCTCGGACTGCTCGTTAAAGGACAGGATCAGCCGGTTGGCCTGTTGCAGCAACTGCGAACAGCCGACGTGCATGTCAATGGCAAAGCGAAGTACGGTAACCGTAAGCGCCATGAACAGCGCCGCCGGTACCCCTTTCCCTGATACATCTCCGATGCAGATTGCCCAACGATCATCGTCCAGTTTCTGCATGTCGTAAAAATCACCGGATACGGTATGGGCCGGTTCCCAGCGGGCCGCGATGTCCCAGCCGGGCCGCTCCGGCAAGGCCGCAGGCAGGAAACTGCGTTGGATATTTCGTCCCGTGTTCAATTCCTGGATCGTCAGGCGCTGCTGTATTTCCCTGGCATACAGGCGGCTGTTCTCAATGCTGATGGCGGCCTGTGAGGCCATCGCAACCAGCAGTCGCTCGTCTCGGCTGCTGAACTCGCCTCGCCTCTTGTTCACCAGTTGAGCCACGCCGATCAGTTTTTGCTGAGGGGTGTGGAGTGGCGCGGCGAGGATTGTCTCCGTGCGGAAGCCCGTTCGTTGATCAAACGAGCGGTTAAATCGCTGGTCTTCATAAGCGTGACGGACATTAAGTACTTCACCGGTCAAAGCGACGTGACCAGCCAAGCCTTCTCCGATCTTAACGCGGATTTCAGACAGGACACTTGAATCTTCCATCAACACTTTGGAGTACAGTTCGCCGTGTCCCTCGTCCACAAGGTACAGCGTTCCCCGCTCTGCGCCAACAGCTTCGACCAGTTTATCCACGATCATCTTGAGCAAATCATCGAGTTCAATATTTGTCGTCATCATTTCGCTGATGGTCTGGATCGCGTTCAACTCGCGATCCAAAGCCGTTAAAACACCAGGCTCAGAGCGCTCGATCCGCCCACGCAGCGTCAGAACATTCGCCTGTCCGCTTTCAGCGGCTACCTGTCGCTCAAACTCGATTCCGCCGCCCAGCGGAATTAAATCCATCGCAAACGGCTCCCCGTAATCCGTTAACGATACGACCAGGATTTCGGCGTCCGAACTTTCAATCTCCATGCGAATGATCATCTCGCCCGGCGTACGGTTCGGATAGGCGAAATGGATAATTTGCGTAATGGCTTCTTCGAGCAGTAATTCAATTTCCTGCAGGCTAGAGCTGACCAATTGCTTGCTGGATGCAATGCTGTGGATGAAATACGTAACTGGCAGCAAGCTTTCGCGTGTCGCCTGCAATCGCAGTTCGCCGAGGAGTAGCATAGTGGAGAGTCTCCGAAATCAGATGATCCGCTCGATCCATTCAGTATTGAATCACCGGTACTTCAGTGTAGCAGATTTTCCAGGCGCCGATAGCGCCCCACCATGTCGCTATGTCGCGCAGCGGGTGGTTTGCGCCCCCTATCTCGTGATACAGTGAGGATGTTCACACGAGAGGGGATATAACAGATATGGGCGTCATAACCACAAAGGGAATTGGGGAGCGCAACGGGATGAAAAACACAGGGAACAGGGCCTTCCAATTTCGATTGGCAGCGGGCGAAGTTTGCCGTCTGCCCCGTTCAATTCGGGAGATTCGGATTGTCGCGGGCCAGGCGTGGGTAACATACGGTGGCAA